>CAZKPH010000196.1:0-4732 GCA_964554605.1 uncultured Ferruginibacter sp. | reverse complement strand
GGCAAATCCGGAGAGGCATTAAATACCAAATATCCATATGTATGCCATGCTGAATTAAATGCAATTCTAAATAATATTGGCATGGACCTTCATGGATGCAAGATATATACTGCTTTGTTCCCTTGCAATGAATGTACAAAAGCTATCATACAGTCTGGCATAAACGAAGTTATCTATTTGTCTGATAAATATGCAGATACAGATTCGGCCAAAGCTTCCAGGAAAATGCTTGAAAGTGCCGAAATCAAATGCAGGAAAGTAGATGTAAAAATATCAAATATTAATCTCTCTTTCAAGGAATCTGATGTATAGTATACGAAAATATTACTCCTGGCCGGATGTAATATCCATAGTTTTGCCATTATTCCATACCCAACGATAAAATTCAGGGAACCATTTTCGCCAGTAGGATTCATTGTGTACCCCTTTACGATCTTCAACAAGATATATTTTAGCCGATGTTAATTTTGCCAATCGGTCTGCTATAGATTGCATATCATCTTCATACCCTTCGTATTCCTTCACCCCGGCATAAAAGAAAAAAACAGCCTCCGAACTTAATTTAGCTGCGGCGCTATCGGTAAATTTCCCAATATCAGGAGCAGTCCAGAATGCCGGAGAAAAAATACCGGCTTTTCCGAATATTCCCGGGTAACGCAGCATTGCATAGTATGAGATCAACCCACCCATGGAAGACCCTGCTATCATTGTATTCTCCCGGGAAGGTAATGTCCGGTAATGGGTATCAATATAAGGTTTAAGCGTATTTACAAGAAATGAAAGATAAGCATCGCCCTCACCAGAAAAATGGACGGAGTTTATAGAATCCGTCATCGTAAAGGGATAAGGATTGTATTCACTCATTCTGGTTGCGCCGCCATTATCGACACCAACAACAATACAGGGAGGTGTACCTTTTGCTGGCAGTGTATCGAGGCATTCATCCACTCCCCATTCTCCAAAAGGGGCAGTAATCTTATCAAACAGATTTTGCCCGTCCTGCATATAAAGTACTGGATAATGTATGCGACTTGTTGTATAATTTGCAGGAAGGTATAACCATATTCTTCGCTTACGGCCCAGTTGAGGTATATAAAAAGCTGTATCCATAATCTGTACGTGAGATGAAGCCGAACTTACCATCATTGCAATATTCCGGGGGTTCCGCCAGGCTTTCACCTGTAAAAAAATATGTTTTGCCGTGTCAGAGCGAAGTACTCTGTTGGATACATCAGTGCCGTCTTCATTGCATTCCACATTACCCCAATTTCCCCTGGTGAGTTTGTATTGTAATAATGTTCGCCTATCACAAATAATCTTTAATACCGGGTTACCCTCGCCGGGCCTTGTAAACCGATATTGCGTATCGGCAGGGTTCCATCCGTTGATTGTGCCTGCCAGGAAATAATCTGCTGTAACCGTACTTTTACTTTCATCCTTCACCTGCAAGTAAACGGTATCTTTCTGCCCGAAACAAAATGAGCCTGCCCCGAAAGACAAGCTCAATAAAAATATTAATAGAAGCGTTCTCATTTATTCAAATATTTCCGTATCTGCTGTTGGGTGGTGTTACTTACAGGTACTGCAGGCAAGCGCAATACATTTTTTACAATCCCCATTTCTGACAAGAATGCCTTTACACCAGCAGGATTATTTTCGACAAATAATAAATGGTATACTTCCAAAAGCAGGTTGTTCAATACCCTTGCACTGGCAAAATCATTATGCAACCCCAGCCTAACCATTTCAGAAAACTCTTTTGGGAAACAATTAGCCGCAACACTTATCACACCATCTATCCCGCAGGCCAATTCAGGAAGTACCAAATCATCATCCCCACTTACAACCAGAAAATCATCCGGCCTGTCTTTTAATATCTGTATACATTGGGCAATATTATTACTGGCCTCCTTAATCCCTGCAATATTGGGCACTTCATTAGCAAGTTTTCGGGTGGTAGCTGTCTCCATATTCCTGCCGGTACGGCCGGGTACATTATACATTATAATTGGTTTTGGAGATGCCTGTGCAATAGCTTTGTAATGCTGATATATCCCTTCCTGAGAAGGTTTATTATAATATGGGCTTACACTTAAAACCGCCAACGCTTTTTCAAGAGGGAAATAGGATAAATTTTTTATGACTTCCTGAGTATTATTTCCCCCTATCCCAACTACAACAGGTACTTTTCCATTTACTTTTTCAATAGTAAAATTAAACAGTTCCAATTTTTCTTCTTTAGACAACGTTGGGGTTTCCCCCGTTGTTCCCAAAGAAACAAGATACTCTACACCATTGGAGATCACAAAATCAATCAGACGGCCCAATGCATCATAATCGATACTTTCATTTTCGGTAAAAGGCGTTACTAATGCCACACCAGTACCCTTAAGCTGCTCCCGTAAGTTCATTGCTTTAAATTTTAGCGAAGGTATTACGAAGCAATGAATATTTAATAAAGAAATGAATTAAAATTTTGAAGACATTCTACTATTAGTCATACTGTTACAGGCTGCTACGTCTGACCCGGAGTATTTTTTCCCGATAAACCTTGAATGTGCCAGGTAATACTTATCATCACCATAAATGAACAAACAGGTTCCATTCTTGATTCTATCTATAATCGGCTTACTGATCTTTACCGGTACGGCCGGGCATCCCCAACTGCGGCCAATATACCCTTTGTCGCGTATGCTACTTTCACTAACATAATCAGCCCCATGCATAACAATATCCCGATTCTCTGCATTATCGTTAAACCCGCGTTCCAACCCTTTTAATTTAAGTGAATACCCATTTTCTCCGGTGTATGTCTTTGAGGTAAGATAGAACCCAAGGCTGCTTTTAAGACTTTCCGGCCGGTTAGAAAACTGCCGGGCATAATTCACGCCGGAATTAACTCCATGGGCAACATAGGTATTAAATAAAACCTGAACTTTCCTGAGATCAATGACAAATAATCTCTTTGAAGAAGAAGGCTGGCTAAGATCGCAGATCGTTAATATATGGGTACTGTTAATAGCACCTGTTTTGTTCAACTCTATTAAGCCCTGTAAAGCAGATTCAAAAACAGAACGTTTTAATCCCTTTTTTGCAAGGCCGAGGCTATCATATATACCAGGAATTTGTGGTTGTTTATCAACGGTATCAATCCGTAGAACCGAAGTAACATTACTTGCCGCAGATGTGTGAACTATCGGCCTTACCGGCAATTGCCCTATTGTAAACGACAATAATATACCCGACAAAAAGAGAAATATAAATCCAAAAGCCCGGCTTTTTCTTTCGAACATTGGCATTTTTAAAAATTTAAACCTCAAAAACGTTAAAATTCATTTCGTATTGCCAATATCTGCAAATATTAAGCCGAAAGGATCGAATCTAAGATTGGTTTTGGATTTTCCGGTAAAATGAATTGATTATGAGCACAAAAAAACCCGGAAAAACCGGGTTTGTATTATGAATATTAATCTTTATTTTATAAAATGTTTACCCAGGTGGTTAAATCTATACCATAATGACAACCCTACGGTAAACACAAAGTCTTTGTCGTGAGGATTTCCCCGAGCCCCTAAATCAGCACCCGGATTTGCAAAATAAGAAGCCATATCCGGGTTATTAGGATTAGCAGCCCTGATAATATCATCGCTGATGTATCCGGTCCTGCTCATATCATCCAAGTAATCCGTAAATAATTTGTAGCCGGTAAATTCCAGTGCGATTTTAAGGTTATTATTAAATCTATAGTTCACACCTACAACAATTGGCATAGACACTGACATCAGGCTATATTTCTTTCCACCCGGGAATGTTTCTCCCTCCGTTCCAAACTGGGGTAAAGCATACCATTTTCCATCTGTATATCGCCCCATTGGATTGAATTTAACTAATCCTATACCCAAGCCAAAAGTCGGATAAAAATTACGCCCCAAACCAACGTGCCCTTTTTGACGGTTAACACGATATTTATCAGTGAAACTATATTCAGCAATGAATGAAGCCGTATAAAAATAGCTTTTAAAGTTCAGGTTCCTGGCATAATAAGTACCATAATCGAATGCCTCCACATTGGTATAATCTGCAAAAAAGCGTAAAGCAATATTTCTGTTGATATGATAACGAATCTTTATGCCGTAAGCATTATACCATTTATCCTGATGCAGCCAATCGTGGTTCAGGTCTCCCGCATAACCGCTTACCCCTGCATATATCCCGGCTTCCCATCTTCCGTATTCAGTAGAATCTTTTTCAATTATTTCATTCCTGATAGTATCAACAAACCTACCGGTATACTTTGTAATATCAACCGGAGTGAGTGTAACATATTCCATCTTATAATTGCGGCTACCACATTTCTTGAAGAAATCTATCATACCAAGATTAATGCTGGGAACAGAAACGCCGTCCGGGTTTTTCAGGTTTTCCAGGCTGATATACCCAATAGGTTCCGTGATAACTGAACTATCAAATGTAAAATCGGCTTCAGATCCTGAAGCGCTGCTGAAGCGGAATTGTTTCTCAATGGGTTTTTTGAGTATCTCTCCTGTAACAGTATCGATAAAATTAAAAAACACCCGGTAATCATTCTGCGAAGCAGCGATTGGTGTATTAAAATGTATCTTAAGATTTTGCCCGGCCATTGAATCGATAGGTAAGTCCAGCAGGTCCTTTCTTCCATTCATACTCATTTCCAACGGAAAGGCATGCAATCCTGATGCAGGATCCTTTTGAT
>CAZKPH010000195.1:0-4746 GCA_964554605.1 uncultured Ferruginibacter sp. | reverse complement strand
TGCTCAGATATAGGCATCGAAAAAACATACAACAAACTATATAAATGATAACGCAAAAAATCGGGATTCACGTAAATATATTTTGGTGGATAACTACCCTGTAATCCCAGGCCGGTACTCTTAATTGCTTGCTTTGATGAGAAATTTCCCATGCCCGCGCCAAAAATCAAATGTTTTTTGCTCTGGGCCAGGTAATACAAGGTTTGTTTCATCGTAAATATCTTCACCAACCCTGCGTCTTTTGATAATGGTGTTCGTTCATACGGCAATCCATACCACCTTGTTATTAGCCTTTTTAACGAATCAGGCTCCATATGCACGTTGCTATTGCTGCGGGATTCTACACTGCCAAATGCACCAATGTATTTAAGCTCATCTTTATAGCTTAATAAAATTGTATCATTCAGTGGCAAGCGGTACTTATACGCTTCTGATTGGTATAAGGCTTTGTTGGCGCTGTTATTGAAGTTCAGATAATCTATTATCCGACCACTAACATTTATTTTTTGTTTTTGCTGAGCCTCAAATTGCTCTTTTTTAGCCTCTTCTTTCTTCTCCAGTTCTACATCATATACCCGGGCTACGTATTTAATATTATTCAAACTCAAAAAAGGGTAAACAAGACCAATGATCAACAAAGCGATCAGAATATTTTTCCTGATAATTCCCGACCTTACTAAAAGGATCATTAAAGCCAGCAATGCTATCAGTAAAATGAGGGTCACATTACTGGTACAAAGCAGCAGTATTAACACACATAACGATGCCCATTTTATTTCGTTTATATATACAAAGAAGACCACCCCAACGGCATTGACCATTGCGTTGGTTATGGAGATATTATTAAGGATTCCCTTCACATGATCGCCTGTCGATCCTCCGAAGTACTCAGTCGGTTCCCAATACCAATAAGGTACCAGTTGTCCTGATTGCACCATCATAACGGCTAGTTCTCCAAAACTCACTAACGCGTTCAGCAAAAAAAACAGTTTGACAGATGCTATAAGCTTGCTTCTGGGAATATTTATTATAGTGATAAACAACAGGTACGAACCAACACCGGCAAGCAACCATCCTAAAACACTATTAACATAACTAAACCAGTAAGCATCTGCTTGAAATGAACCATTGACGAATGCAGATATCGTTCCTAACAACGGCATCAGGAAATAAAACTTACTGAATCCTTGTAGCTTACCGGCTGCATACTTATTATAAACAACATAAACTATATAGAATACCAACGCAGCGAGTTTCACATACAGTTTCACATGGGTAATACCCGTCAGATATATAAAAAAAGCCCAGTCAGCCTCTGAAAAGATATTTTTTTTTGCTCCTGCTGACATTCTATTTTTTTAGAAAAGAGAATAAAATATCCAAATGCTTTCTTTGCAACTGTTTTGATAACAAACTAACCGCAAGGTATATTACTACAGCTATCAACAGCTGCATCAATATCACGTTGGTAACGGATATCGCAGCAAAATATGCTGCAATACTAATAGTAAAAAATACTACAAATGCTTTGGAGGAAAATTCCATGATGTGCTTTTTCACATTATGATAGTACATCAGCAATTGTATGACCGATGTAAGCAAGAATGCCACTGCGGCTCCATTACCACCATACAGGGGTATAAAAATCAAATTCAGCACCACATTTATGACAGCAGTTGTAGCAATGATGCGGGTTGTCTCTTTATATCGTTTTGCAGCAAAGCCCAGTGTCCAAAGTATATTGATATAAAACTGGAACGGTAAACATAATGACAAGATCATGAACTCTGAAGAGTTGGCACTTCCATATTTACCGTGATAAAAATGGTCCAGCAAAGGGCTCCACAGCATATTTAAAAGTAAAGGAATCCCACAGGCAAAGAACATTTCTACAGTAAACAAGCCTTGCACTTGTTTTTTTCCCTCATCTGATAATTTAGAGTTGCCGATAAATATTTTGGCAAACCTTGCCAGTATGATCGGACTGATAATCACCACAGGCAATTTTGCGATCTCATATGCCCTGTATGCAAAACCGTAGTCGCCCGATGCAATTGCGGTACTTAACAAAAGCAGCAATATTCTATCGGCATACGCAAGGCACGAATCAAACAATATGGCTATATATTGTGGAAAGGCTTCTTTTAACAACTTAAAATACGCTACTTTCTTAAAGTAGAATGTGAAATATCCTTTTGCGATCACATAAAAAAGGACACATGCAAATTCAAAAGCCGCACATCCAATCAATATTCCTAAAACAGCTTGTATCGATAGTGAATTTGCACTGATAAACAAGTAAACGGCAAGCAATTTTATTATATTACTAATAATGGCAATAACGCCATAAGGAGCAAACTTTTGCTTGGCATTTAATAGCTGTTTCAAAGGGCCTGCGGAAAATAACAAGGCCTGCGCTGCAAAAAGCCAAGGTAATATCTCGATCTTATAATTATGATCGTTGGAGAGCGTTTTAAATGCAAATAATATGACAAATGTTACACAAGATCCTAAAAATGAATGAAATAAATATGCGGCAGATGCCCAGTCCGAACTCTCAGATGCTGCTATTCTCCGTACCACCACCTGGTCCATGCCAAAGCTTAATATCATTGTTAGCACTACCGATACGGCATTGGCCCAGTTGATAAAGCCCATTTCCTCTTTTGACAAGTAGGCAGCTATTACCAGAAAGAAAACACCACCTAGCACCTGCACGGCAATAGCCTGGAGACCTGAGGATAGCAATTTGCCGAAAAAGGTATTTTTCACTAAGGTGTTAATTCTATATAAACAGGAAGGTAAAATTACTATTTAATCAGCTACTTTTGTAAGGATGCTAAAAGGTAAATGGCCGGAAATAACATTGCAGTATCTGCTTTGCGTCCTTGCGTTTCTCATCCCCTTTCCATACTTATTTTCGGCTATTTGCATTGGAATAATACTAATACTTTGGCTGCTTACAGTTAATTATAAGGATTTAGTCGCCAATCTCAGCAAAAGAAGAGTGATCTGGGCGTGGATGGTGTACTTTTTATTGCATGTTGTCAGCTATTCTTATAGCAGCAACAAAGCACAGTCGGCTTTCGACCTTCAATCAAAATTGAGTATTTTCTTTCTGCCGGTGGTAATAGGTGCCGGCACCAGGCTGAACAGGCGTACAATTGAAAAAATATTCTTCTATTTCAATATTAGTGTCACCGTTATTGGACTCTACTGTATTTATCATGCGGCGGAAAGGACCTTGAACGAAGGATATATATATAAACCTTTCTTTTTTTATAACGATTTGGTAGATGGGCTGGATGCAAGCGCCGTTTATATGGCATGGTATACATTGATTTCCATGTCAGCTATGTTCTTTATAGACTGGAAATATTATTACAAAAAAAATTATAAGTGGCTAAAAATTCTATTGCTGATTTTTCAAATAATATTTTTCATACTATTATCAGCCCGTACTTTGCTTCTTGTATTTTTTATAGTTGTTGTTCCTTTTTATATATATATCACTTTTAAACATACCAGGCTCCGCCTTTGGCAAAAACTATCTGCCGGTGGTATTTTCTTAGTACTTGCTATCGCCTTACTGGTAAGCAATAACCCAGTTAAAAAAAGATTCGGAGACCTCTACCAAAAAAATCTCGATATCGCCTGGCAAAATGATTATTCCCATATCCCGCAAAAGGAGTTCAGTAACCTTACGCTCAGGCTGATGGTTTGGCGTATGGGTATCGAGAATATGAATGAGCATCATCTTTGGCTTATAGGTGCGGGTAATGGAGATGTGCAAGATCTGCAAAACCAAAAAATGGCTGCATATGGTATTGATATATATAACCCGGATACATCTAAAAGATCTGAATTCTATAATTTAAACCTTCATAATATGGCTTTAGAGAGCCTGATGATGTTAGGAATACCGGGGTTAATATTGTTTTTATTTATTATTTTTGCGCCGTTCTTTTTAATTCGAAAAATAGAACTAAAAAATATATTTATACTATTCAACGTTATTGCATTTAGCTTCTTCTTTCAGGAGGCAGCTTTTCAAACGCAGGCAGGAATAATATATTATACATTTTTTACAGCAATCTTAATTAACATATACTATACGCAAAGTGATAGAGAACTTGATGAATCCGAGCAGCTTATGTTAATGAAAACAAAAAATATATGACGAACTCGGGCAAAAAGAAAAATTTGACACGATTTTTGCTGCAATAATTCAGAATTCGAAAGAGAGGTAGATAATATTAATGGAACAACCCTTTGTAATAAAATTTCAGGCCGCACCAAAGTTAAGGCAGGCAGAGCCACAAACTGAGGTAGCTGAACTTCGCGAAATGTTTCGCGAAATAAACCATAGGTATATGGTTTATCAGCCATCTTCGTACTATGCCTTTGTAAAGCGTGCTATGGATATAATGGTTTCGCTCACGTTTATAGCACTAGTGATGTCCTGGGTATATCCAATAGTTGCACTCCTTATAAAACTAACTTCAAAAGGTCCTGTTTTCTTTATACAAAAACGTACAGGTTATAAAGGGATAGAATTTGATTGCTTCAAGTTCCGTACGATGTATATCAATGCCGATGCCGACACCAAACAGGCAACTACAGGAGATAAGCGTATCACCACGGTTGGCAAGTTCTTACGTCTTACGCACCTTGACGAAACACCCCAATTCTTCAATGTGCTTCTTGGCGATATGAGTATTGTAGGCCCGCGCCCGCACATGCTGT
>CAZKPH010000194.1:2076-4760 GCA_964554605.1 uncultured Ferruginibacter sp. | reverse complement strand
TGCCTCTATCATTAGACCTGGTACATAAATTATTAATAGAACTTGCAGCAATAAGGAAGGAAGACAAGCAGATGACTTACCTGCGGCCGGATGCCAAAAGCCAGGTAACACTGGAATATAATGATAATAATAAACCGGTAAGGATCGATGCAATTGTGGTGTCTACGCAGCATGACGATTTTGAAAAAGATGATAATAAAATGCTGGCAAAGATTAAGAAGGATGTTATAGATATTTTGATTCCCAGGGTAAAGGCGAAGTACAAGAAATATGCAAAACTTTTCAATGGCAATATCAAATATCACATAAACCCTACCGGCAAGTTTGTTATCGGAGGCCCTCATGGCGATACGGGGTTAACCGGACGAAAAATAATTGTGGACACTTACGGAGGTAAGGGTGCTCATGGTGGTGGTGCTTTTAGTGGAAAGGATCCCAGTAAGGTAGACAGAAGTGCAGCTTATGCTACTCGTCATATTGCAAAGAACCTTGTTGCGGCTGGTGTTGCAGACGAAATTTTGGTGCAGGTATCCTATGCGATAGGTGTTGCCCAACCTACCTCTATCAATGTAACTACTTATGGCACTGCAAAGGTTAATCTTTCTGACGGCCAGATCAGTAAAATCGTGGAAAGCATCTTCGATATGCGCCCTTATTTTATTGAGCAAAGATTGAAGTTAAGGGCTCCTATTTATAGTGAAACTGCCGCTTACGGGCATATGGGGCGTAAAAATGAAGTAGTAGAAAAAACTTTTACCAGCCCTGATGGAAAAGTAAAAAAAGTAAAAGTGGAGTTGTTCACATGGGAAAAGCTTGATTACGTAAATAAGGTTAAGAAAGCATTTGAGTTGAAATAAACCGCATAGATTCCGGTAACGCCCTGAAAGTTTATTATATCTTTCAGGGCGTTTTTTTAGTAACTGGTCTTCCAATAAACATTTATTACATTTGGAATGTGAAAAATTTCAGACAACAGCACCGCCCCAAAAAAAGTTCACTGATTGTAGGAAGGAATGCCGTAAAAGACGCATTGGCTTCCGGCAGGCAATTGGAAAAGATTTATCTGGAAAGGAATGCCCATGGAACAGATATAGAGGAAATAAAAGAACTTGCTGAAGAAAAGTTCGTTCCGGTTAGTAAAGTGCCGGTAGAAAAATTGAATTATTTTAATGTAACAAATCATGGCGGATGTGTGGCCTCTCTTAGCAGGATCCGTTATCAGCATTTACAGGATGTGATTTCTTTTGTCGTTGAAAAAGGGGAAACACCTTTGTTCCTTTTACTGGACGGGATAACAGACATCCGTAATATAGGCGCTATTGCAAGAAGCGCTTTTTGCCTTGGGGCACATGCGATCATTATTCCGGAAAGAGGTATAGGTGCTTTTAATGAAGATGCGATGATTACTTCTGCCGGTGCGTTAGAAAAACTTGCCGTTTGCAGGGTTACTAGCTTGATGAAAGCAGTAGATGAACTGCATCTTAACGGGATTAGGGTTATTGCTACGGAAATGACTGCTTCCCAAACGATAAATAAGGCAGATATGACTGTCCCATTGGCTATTGTAATGGGGAGTGAAGATAATGGGATTTACCCTGCATTGATGAAAATATGTGATGAACAAGTACAAATTCCAATGGCAGGTGATTTTGAGTCCCTGAATGTTTCGGTTGCTACCGGAATAATACTATATGAAGTGATGAGGCAAAGATTATGATATGTAAAGTATTGCCGCTTATTTTATCAAAACAACATTTCCTTTAACAGATTTTTTTTGCCCTTTATATTCATAGGTCGCAATCCAAACAAAATTACCTGTATCGGAAGTATTCCCTTTTTTTACAGTACCATCCCATTTTTCATAAGGGTTCCCGGATTTAAATACTATTTCTCCCCAACGGTTGCAAATAGTAATTGTATATTTTGAAATGGCATTTAAATCGCCGATCGGGCCAAATTTATCATTGATGCCATCTCCGTTCGGGCTGAACCCTGAAGGGAAATAAATATCCTGACAAGTAGTAAATATTTTCAAATTCAATCGGGCAATCGAGTCGCATCCGCTTAAGTTAGTGAGTGTTACCTGGTATAGCCCTGAATGTGTATATGACTGCCCATTCCACTGATATGGCAATAGTTCCGGGCAAAGGAATAATTCCGTTGTACTTTCTGTTTTATCATTAGTTATAATGCCGGTACATGTTGTGTAATTACTAACACAAGTGCCTACAGTATTAGTGACATAAAAAATTGTAGTCGCTGGTAAAGAAGGAGAGAAATTAATTCCTGTGGAAATTTCGTTTAACAGATTTGCATCAGCATACCATTTTACGATTCCGGTTCCGATACCTGAAAGAGTAACAATACCAGGATTACAGCGAATATCACTAGTTGTTACCGGAGCTGCCACTTTCGGATTGACCGTGATGGTCATTGTAGTAGTATTAGCACACTGCCCTGCAGCCGGAGTAAAAGTATAAGTAGTAGTGGCAGTATTATTAAGAGCAGGGGACCAAGATCCGGCGATACCTTCAATAGAAGTGGCAGGCAATGGGCTGAGGGTAGCGCCATTGCAGATAGCAGCAACCTGATTGAAAGTAGGGGTTGTTTTCGGATTGACCGTGATGGTCATTGTAGTAGTATTAGCACACTGTCCTGCAGCCGGAGTAAAAGTATAAGTAGTA
>CAZKPH010000194.1:0-1976 GCA_964554605.1 uncultured Ferruginibacter sp. | reverse complement strand
AGGGTAGCGCCATTGCAGATAGCAGCAACCTGATTGAAAGTAGGGGTTGTTTTCGCTTTAACAGTAATTGCTCCAGAAATACCGCTGGTATCTTCGCATCCGTTTGAGTTGGTTACAATACAATAGTAATAAGTTGTACCTACCGTAGATGTAGCAGGAGTATATGTATTGGTATTGGCGCCAGAAATAATAGCGCTTCCGGCATAGGAGGCAGTTGAATTACTATACCACTGATAATTACTGATAGTGCCACTTCCAGCGTTTGCAATAATTTGTAAAGAAGTTGCCGAGCCATTTACGCATACATTCTGAGCAGATGTAGAGGGCTGTGTAGTAATTGCCGGTAAGGCATTTACAACGACTGTTACATCCTTGGTTATAGGGCAACTGCCAATTCCAGAACTTGTTACCGTATAAGTAGTGTTTACAGACGGGGATGCTTTTACTGTAGCCCCGGAAGTGGAATTAAGTCCGGAAGCTGGCGACCAGCTAAATACTCCGTTTCCGCCAGATGCTGCCAGATCTATCGATTGCCCGCTACAGATGGCTGGAGAAGAAGGGGTGACATCAAGAATATTTACACCTGTATTAGCGGCAATTGTATAAGTGCATTTATCACCATTAAATCCATCAATCATTAGGTAATATGTGTTTCCGACGGTAAGTGAACTAGCCGTAATGATTGTTAATGTAGGCTGTGAGGCAGAACTGTTAGGAAGGATATGTTCATAGCAGCTATATCTTGTTACACTGCCCGAATTGCAGGTGCCACTGAAGAAAAGCATTTGCATCCCACCGAGGGGGTAACCATTTGTAGAGCTATTAATCCATACGGAGAATGTAACTGTTGTAGCTGATGCAATGAATTTAAGAAATGTGTTATTTTCAAGAGAAAAGCAGCTTCCGGAAGCTTTATCAAGGCCTGATCCACTCCAGTCCTGAATAGTGCTGCCACTGGTACTGCCGCACAGCCCATTAAAGTCGCAAACAGCCGTAGCTCCGCTACAGGAAGATGTTGGTGGAATAGTTGTGGTGCAGGCAGGCTTAGCAGGTTCAGGAGGAGCTGGTGTATTACTGAAAGTAAGAGTGAAATTGCTAAGCGACCCGGTATTACTTGCGTTTCTCCTGTCTAAAACGCAGATGTTCCAGGTGCCATTTGCATTTTGGCCGTTGTTTACTTCTCCGAGGTAGCCTTCGGGGAGGAATGACCCTGTAAAGGGGGCTGTGCCGAATTTAACGGCAGTAGTAGCGGTTGATGTAAAGCAAGTATTGGTATAATTATTTCCGCTAGCACCGTTTTCAATAGAAAGCGGTACGATAGTGCCGTCTGGGGCCTTTAGGACTATCTCAATTTCATCGTCTTGCGGGTGTGTTATATTAAGGCAAACGGAAGCCAGCCCTTTTGTGCCATTTATCACCCCGATGCCTGAAACTGTTACAGGGTAGCATTTAACTGTGTTTGTTGCAGCAAAGTTGGCAGCACTGCCTGTGAAGGTAGCTGTGAAGCTCTGACTGTTTGCAACAAACACATTAAATAAATAAAATATATATAAGGAAAAGATCTTTTTCATTTTCCGCTCTGTACCTAACGTGTTTTTTAATGTTCTGTGTTGAATGAATTAACTAAGATAATAAATCTAATTGTATTCCGAATCTAAAATTTACATAATTGCAGTAATTAGAGTAGGAGATTGCAGAAAATGCAGTGTTGGGTTCATGAAATTTCCGGGAATAGTAGAGTATACTGTAAAAAGAAGGCATCCTGGAGAAGGATGCCTAAATCTTTTTCGTGTCCGGGTAATTATAAAACTTAAAAAGAAGTTGACTGATATTGGATTTTTTTTCTGGTTTTTTCGAAAATAGATATTGGATAAATTCTTGGTTTTTTTCTGGAAAATTGGATATTTTAGGATTGATATTTTGGTTTAGATAACTGCTATATCAATCAACTTCTGACACAAAGATACGGTGGGTAT
>CAZKPH010000193.1:0-4763 GCA_964554605.1 uncultured Ferruginibacter sp. | reverse complement strand
TATAGTCTTTATATTGAATTAACGAAGGTTGCAGGGCTTGATTTTCCAAGACTTCTACGATTATTCTGTCGTTCAGTTCAAATGCATTTTCTTTACGAATGTTCTGGATACGATTTACGAATTCCCTGGCATTGCCTTCCTGGCGTAGCGATTCTGTTATAACTACATCTAAAGCAACGGTTAATGAGCCTTTCCCGGCAATTTCATACCCGGGGATATCATCGGTGGCAACTTCGAGGTCTTCGGCGGTAATGTATATTGGATCTTCGTGCTTTTTTTCAAAATCCTTGTTGAGCAGGTATTCTTTGTCGAGTACCTGGCCGATGGTCGTATTGTCGAAATTTGCTATTTGTTCGGCTGCCCATTTCATTTTAGGGCCTAATTTTTTGCCCAGTGTTTTGAAATTGGCTTTTGCTTTTTTCTTAATAAAATCATTGTCTGCAGCAAGGATATCAATTTCTTTGATATTGGTTTCAGCCTTTATAATATCTTCAACGTTTTTGATTCTGTTAGCCATTTCGGTGTCGATGGCGGGGATGAAGGCTTTTTGTAAAGGTTGCCTTACTTTTATATTTACTTTTTTCCTGATAGAAAGGATGAGGGATGATGCGTCTTGCGCCAGTTGCATTCTCTTTTCCAGGTCTGTATTGATGATAGTATTATCTGCAATGGGGAAATCTGTAAGATGTACGGATTCCTGTGTAAATCTTCCGGATGCGGCATTGAGATTATTGAAAAGCCAGTCTGCAAAGAAGGGTGCAATAGGAGCCATCAGCCGGCTGAGTGTTTCGAGGCACTCGTAGAGGGTTTGGTAGGCACAAATCTTATCATGTTCGTATTCGCCCTTCCAGAAACGCCTGCGGCAAAGCCTTACATACCAGTTGCTCAGATGTTCGTCAACAAAATCTTCAATATCCCTTCCGGCCTGGGTGGGTTCATACTCGTCGAAATTTTTTCCTGCTGATTGTATCAGCGTATTGAGAGAGGAAAGTATCCATTGATCAATTTCCGGCCGGTCTTTTACGGGAATATATTTTTCGGTAAATGCGAAATTATCGACGTTGGCATAAAGAGCGAAAAACTGGTAAGTGTTGTATAAGGTACCGAAGAATTTGCGTTGTACTTCTTTGATCCCTTCTCTGTCGAATTTCAGGCTATCCCAGGGGGAAGCATTTGTGATGAGGTACCAGCGGGTTGCATCTGCGCCGAAATTGTTAATAGTATCGAACGGATCGACGACATTACCCAACCGCTTGCTCATTTTATTGCCTTTCTTGTCCAGTACCAGACCGTTACTGACAACGGTTTTGAAAGCAACGGAATCGAATAATAAAACACCAAGTGCATGCAGGGTGTAGAACCATCCCCTGGTTTGATCAACGCCTTCGGCAATGAAGTCAGCCGGGAAGGATTTTTGGAAAATATCTTTGTTCTCAAAAGGGAAATGCCACTGAGCATAGGGCATTGCGCCGCTGTCGAACCAAACGTCTACCAGGTCGGGAACACGCTTCATGGGTTTGCCGGATTCGGATACAAGTACGATATCGTCTACAAACGGTTTGTGCAGGTCTACATTTAAAAGGCCATTTTCGATTTTATATTTACCGGAAATATTTAATCCGGATCTAACAGCTTTTTCATATTCGGCTGTTAATTCCCCAGCCGAGCCTATACAGATTTCTTCAGTACCATCTTCAGTACGCCAGATTGGTAACGGGGTACCCCAGTACCTGCTCCGGCTAAGGTTCCAGTCTACCATATTTTCCAGCCAATTGCCAAAGCGTCCGGTACCTGTAGTGGCGGGTTTCCATTGTATAGCCTTATTCAGTTCCACCATTCTCTCCTTTACGGCTGTGGTTTTGATGAACCATGCATCTAGAGGATAATATATTACCGGCTTATCGGTGCGCCAGCAATGCGGATAACTATGTTCGTACTTTTCTACTTTAAATGCACGGTTTTCTTTTTTGAGTTTTACGGAGATATCGATATTGACATCCGCATAATCCTTCTCGTCTTTATAATCTTTTACGTAGCGGCCACTGAATTCGCCTGCGCCATCTATAAATTTACCTTCCCTGTCTACAAGTGTCAAAATACCAAGGTTATTCTTTTGGCCGACTTTAAAGTCGTCCGCACCAAAAGCGGGAGCAGTATGGACAATACCAGTACCATCTTCAGTAGTAACAAAGTCTCCGAGAATGACCCTGAACGGATCAGCATCAGGTGTTATTTCACGGATCTTTTCCAGGCTGTTTGCTTCGGATGGGAGGAGGCATTCGTATCTGCAACCTTCAATGTCACTGCCTTTAAAAGTGGTAAGAATTTTCCATGGCAGGATTTTTATAGCAGGGCCATAGTTATCAAAATCGCCATTCTCAGCCTCCGGCTTAAAGTATTTTTCAATTAGCGGGACGGCCAGGGTTACGTTAATCGGTAAATGCGTATAAGGATTGAATGTTTTTACCAACGCATATTTAATATTGGGCCCTACCGTCAGCCCAAGGTTGGAGGGGAGTGTCCAGGGTGTGGTTGTCCAAGCCAGGAAAAAAACTTCGTTGTCGGCTGAGGCATCAAAAAGAAACTTTGATTTTTCGTCCTTGATTGCCCTGAACATGGCTACAGCACTTGTGTCTTTGACATCCTTGTAGGTACCCGGCTGGTTCAGTTCATGTGAACTGAGCCCTGTACCGGCTGCTGGCGAATAAGGCTGAATGCTCACGCTTTCGTATAAATACCCTTTTTTATACAATTCTTTCAGGCACCACCAAAGAGTTTCGATATAATCATTCTTAAAAGTGATATAAGGGTCGTTGAGATCTACCCAATAGCCCATTTTTTTTGTAATCTCATCCCACTTATCCTTGTATTTTAATACTTCTTTCCGGCAGGTAGCATTGTATTGTTCGACAGAAATGGATTTTCCGATATCTTCTTTTGTTATGCCTAATAGCTTTTCAACGCCTAGTTCAACGGGCAGGCCGTGTGTATCCCATCCTCCCTTCCTTTTTACCTGAAAACCTTGCATAGTCTTATAACGGCAAACCAAATCTTTCAGCGTCCTGGATATAACGTGGTGAATTCCAGGCATTCCGTTAGCACTTGGCGGGCCTTCATAAAAAACAAAAGGGGTGTTGCCCTCTCTTATCGAAACACTTTTTTCGAAAATATCATGGCTTTGCCATTGGGTAAGTACTTCCTCGCCGATTCCGGGAAGATTCAATTGCTGGTATTCTTTGTATTTGCCTGCCATAGTAATATTCGTTCTGTCTGAAATGGCTGCAAAGGTAGTAAAATAGGCGTGTCATACTTATTTTTCGTATGGCTATTTCCCAGGTTATGGCAGTAGGCAGATTTTTTTGCTAAGGATAGATTTTCACATTCCGTATCTATTTTTTTCCACTTTTCCACACGGTGGTTTTTTGGCATAAAATTGGCTGTAATATTTCAGATTGCTTTATGCAGAAATGAATCTTTAAAAAATCTCACAAACGTGATAATTATATTTTGTGGAAATGACAGGAGGCCGGGCAGATCAAATTTTTGCTAGTTTAGGGTTTTATTAAGGTAAAGACGGGAATATTCTTGTTCCCGTTCCTTTTTATTTAGGGTGTTCCGCTTTCGAATCCATTTTTTGTTTTAAAAAGCATTTCGGCCCTGACAATCATTGAAAACTAACTTAGGAAGTAACAAGAGCAGTATAGATTGCTCTTTTTTTTTGCCGGAAAGCAGGTTGTAATACGGCTTCTGCAGTTTTAAACAGGGGCTGCGATAATACTATGTGCAATGGAAAAGTGCCTTGAAAAAGCTGTGTACCAGCTTATTGGTGGAGGAGGAATAGCAATGGAGGATACCGGTAACTGATTTATGATATATTTGTGTATGACATCGTTATATTTCGAATACGAAAAAAATAAGGTTATACAGGCGCTACGCTATCATTTTATTTCCCGTAAGGAAATAAAATTCATGATCGTCATAGTGAATGTTTTTGCAATAATTTCGGCAGTATTATTTTTTTTGAAATTCATTTCGCCACTGGCATTCCTTCTCAGTTCATTTATGTGGTTTTCCTTAATGGTAGCTTTTTGGTTCCTATTGCCACAGATGGTATATAAAAAATCAAATATGTATGCCGGTCGTTTTAGGGCAGTACTACAGGAAACGTTATTTACGATTGAAAATGAACGTGGTAGCAAGAGCTGGCAATGGAAGGAATTTGCCGATACACTGGAAAGCCCTCATTATTTTCATTTATACCTGGATAGCAGGACGTTTCTTATTGTACCAAAAGAGGCTTTTGAAGATTTAAGTAGTGCTAGACAAATGATTTTGCAAAAAACAGGGAAGAAATAAAGGATATCAGATCAGCTTTTTTTCCATCAGATGGTGCGGAGTATTTACTTCAATGAACCCATCCCCTTTTACCGTATACCCAAATTTTTCATAAAAGCCGATAGCGCTGTCGCGTGCATGCATGATGATGGTTTTGTATCCTTTATCACCGGCAAGGTTTTCTGCAAAGGTGATAATGGATTCGCCAATACCCTTTCCCTGTAAACTGTTTTGTACAGCCATCTGGCCCAGTTTGACAGTATGATTGTTTTGAGGTGTAAGTATACAGCATCCAATCAGTTCATCATCATCAAAGGCACCTATCAGTATATCATCTTTTTCTTTAGCGAGTTGTTCGGTGGTAAAAGCGATGCCAATAGGTTTACGCAAAATTTCTGTACGAAGATTCAGCATTTGCTGATATTCAG
>CAZKPH010000192.1:0-4892 GCA_964554605.1 uncultured Ferruginibacter sp. | reverse complement strand
TAAAACAGGCGATACACTCTGTAATGAAGATAATCCTATCATTCTGGAAAGTATGGTATTCCCTGAGCCGGTAATTGCTATTGCAATTGAACCCAAAACGCAGGCGGATGTGGATAAAATGAGTATCGCCGTTGCTAAACTGGTAGAGGAAGACCCTACGCTTAAGGTGAATACAGATGAAGATACCGGTCAGACTATCTTAAGAGGGATGGGCGAACTGCATCTTGAGATCATTGTAGACAGAATGAAACGTGAATTCAAAGTAGAGATCAACCAGGGAGCGCCTCAGGTTGCTTATAAAGAAGCATTCCAGCAAACAGTTGAACATAGAGAAGTGCTTAAAAAGCAAACTGGTGGCCGTGGTAAGTTTGCCGATATTATTTTCGAAATTGGACCTGCAGATGAAGAATTCCTTAAAGAAGAAAAAGGGTCTTTCCAGTTTGTAAACTCTCTCTTTGGTGGGAGTATCCCAAAAGAATTCGTTCCGGCTATTCAGAAAGGTTTTGAAAGTGCAATGGGTACGGGTGTGCTCGCAAGCTATCCGATGGTGAGTATGAAAATCAATGTAAAAGATGGTAGTTTCCATGCTGTGGATTCTGATGCAATGTCTTTTGAACTTTGTGCTAAGCAGGGTTTCCGCGAAGCGGGAAGAAAAGCGAAGCCCGTTTTGCTTGAACCAATAATGAAAGTAGAAGTGCTGACTCCCGATCAGTATATGGGGGATGTTACCGGTGACCTTAACCGCAGAAGGGGGATGTTGGAAGGGATGGATAGTAAACATGGAGTTCAGGTAATCAAGGCTAAAGTACCGTTGAGCGAAATGTTTGGGTATGTGACACAATTACGTTCACTTTCCAGTGGCCGGGCAACTTCTACGATGGAATTCAGCCATTACGCACCTGCACCTAACAATATTGCAGAAGAGGTAATTGCTAAGCAAAAAGGTAAATTGAAAGTGGAAGATTAAAATCAATTCTGATAAATTTTAGGCCATCATTTTTGATGGCCTTTTTTATTACTTTAACACTTATTTCTTAAACTTTTTCAGGCGTGCTTTGTCTTATAGGCAAATAATTTTGCTATGAAAAAGTTAGTCGCCGGAGTATCCATCTGCTTCCTGGCATCAATTAATTTTTTTTTACAATCCTGTTCCAGGGCGGTGGTAGTTGAAAAACCTGTTGTTGCAGCTGCAAAAGCCTATCCTCCCAAACCTTCCCCGCGTCACATATGGGTAGGCGATAACTGGGTATGGCGAAACGGCCGGTATTTACATGTAAATGGGTATTGGGCGCTGCCACCTCGCCATCACTATTGGGTAGAAGGTTATTGGAAACATAAACACAAAGGATGGGTATGGGTGCCGGGTTATTGGCGATAATCCCAACTGCATAATTGCCGGAGAATATAAATAATAGTAACTTTATAATAGCAAACCCCGCATTATGAAAAAGTTGCTGTATTTAATAATTGCACTATTGCCCTTCGGGAACATAAATGCTCAGGCAAAAAGTAAAATTTTGTTAGATGAAGAGCGTTTTTTTCGGTTTGGTGCGAAGGCTGGCATAAACATTAATAAGATACAGGCAAAATCCTTTAAAGAAGGGTTCAACTATAATTATCAACTGGGAGCTTTCCTACAGTTTAATTTTTCTAATCGTTTTGGCTTGCAGCCGGAAGTGAGCTTTGTACAAACTTCTTCTGAATTTACAGATGACCCTTCTGATGTGTATAATGATCTTTTTAGAGACGGCTCACAGAAGTTAGCCAAGTTGAATTATCTGGAGATACCTCTATTACTCAATATTAACGTTGGCAGCAGCAAACATGTAAAATTACAGATTGGGCCTTCTTATGGCAATGTACTCAAAGAAACGGTAGATAGCCTGAAAGTGGGAGGTGACTTATATAAAAAAGGAGAAATAAGCGCCATAGGCGGGTTATGGATACAATTGCCTTTTGTAAATCTTGGCGCCAGGTATAAAATGGGTCTTACAAATATTAATTCCGGGCTTATCTTACCAAACGAAAAATGGAAAAATCAGGCTCTCCAGGTATTTGTTGGAGTTACGTTTTAATTTTTTTAAAAAAGGGCGAAAAAAATTTGGAAATATAAAAAAAGACATTACCTTTGTCCTCCATAAATCTACTCTTGCTTATTAAACAGGCTTACCCCTTACGCCACAGTTTAATTAAAATCCTTCCTTTTAAGAAATACCATTTCCAAACAGTTTTAATTTTATTATCCATTTTCCTCTGTCATTACCGTTTGTAAGACTTTGATGTCTTATACCTTTAAAAATTCCATCTTCCTAAGTGATTAGCCAGAATAGTAAGTCTAGTCTTTACCCTAATATAAACTTAAGCAAGATGAAACAATTTTTCGTATCCCTGGTAACTTTTACTTTGATCTTCGTATCAATATCGGTTAATGCTCAGGCTCCATGGCAATGTAGCGGAAGGGCCATCGGGACTTATAACCCGGTTGGAAATTCTTACACGGACAATACAAAGTTGTATTCAGCATATTTTGACAAAAACGGAAACGTTACTTATGCAAATAAAACCGCTACCAGTGGAGTTGGCTTAAATGGGATAGGTTTCAGAAAGCAGGATAATTTCGTTTATGGTGTACGTTATACCAAGAGTAATGGTTCATTAAATGAGCTCTGCCGTATTGATTCTACAGGTAGTATCGTGTCTCTTGGGACAATATCGGGGCTTAGGACAGATGTTCAGTATTTTGCCGGTGGTTTTGACAGTAAAGGCTATTTGTACGTTTCTACAGGAAGTGGCAGTACGCCGTATTATCTTTATAAGATAGATGTAACTACACGTACAGCCACAAACTTAGGAAGCATCGGTTCTTACAGGTTAGTAGATATGGCTTTTGATCCCCTGACAGATTCGTTGTACGCTACAAGTTCCAATACTAATAGTGACGGTGGCGACCTGCTGAAAATTGACATTACAAAGAACCCTCTTACGATATCCAATAGAGGGACAATGAATGTTTTCATGTTTGGGCTATTCTTCCTGGACGGCTCTCAGCTATATGGATTTGGCAGAAATACGGATAATACAACTAATTATTTTAAAATCAATAAAACCACTGCCGGGTTAACTGTTGCCGGTGCCGGGCCTTCCGCAACGAATGCAGATGCATGTAGCTGCCCCTTCAGGCTTTCTCATACACTTTCGGCAGCTGCAAATTGTGTTAATCCTGGGCAGGATACTACATTGACTGTCGCAATTACTAATCTTTCCAGTGCATCTCAAAATGCAACGTTCGACCTTACATTAGATAAACGGTTATCTTTTACAGCGTCAGCAGCTCAAATACAGGCTAATATTCAAAGCCTGTTTCCCGGTTCAACAGCCGTTGTAACTTTGAGTAACGATAATGGAGGTGTAAATAATAAAATCTCTGTCAATACCATAGCAGTGCCGGTAACTACGGCAGAAAATCCAGCGATACCCTTTGACTTGTCTATCAAAATAAAAACTGCCTCATTTACATTAGGAGAAACAATCAGTTTCCAATCTACAATCGATGTTCCCGGTAATAATCTCAGTACCGGAAGTGACCTTTCTGATAACCCTTTGACTGCACAACTAGATGACGCTACTACGCTTACTATCTGCTTACCCCAAAATGGCCCACTTCCTGTAACATTGACTGATTTTAAAGGAGATGTTAATCAAAATAATGTAAAGCTTTCCTGGACAACCCGCCAGGAGATCAATACCCATAGTTTTGAGATCGAGAGAAGTTATAACGGTACTGATTTTGAAAAAGCCGGAGAAATAAATGCAAATGGGAATAGCTCCGTTTCTCTTAATTATCATTTTGACGATAATAGCATTCCAAGCGGTGCAACAGTGTATTATCGCCTTAAAATGATTGATAAAGATGGCAATTTTACTTATTCACAGATCGTAGTGCTCAAACTTGCTGCCGTTAAGGGGCAGACGTTGATTTATCCCTCGCCTTTTGTTGATAAAATTGCTGTTAACACATACGTAGAAGAAAGAGGTATGCTTACGATCACATTGCTTGACGCTACAGGAAGAAAAGTATTAAATATGACAAGCGGTGTTGAGAAAGGCAATAATACTCTCACATTAAATAATCTTTCCAATCTTCAAAAAGGGATTTACTATATTAATATTCTCAATGGAGCTTCTTTAATAGAAAGTAGAAAAATCATTAAAATTCAATAGAAACACCTTGCCTCTATTGCAAAAAGGTTGCCAATCGGCAACCTTTTTTTTGTATTTTTTATAGCGCTATATGCTAGATTTGTAATATGATGCAGGTAAATTTAGAGAAATTAATATTGATCGATATTGAAACAGTTTCTGAAAAGGCTGCTTTTGTTGAATTATTGCCAGAGTGGCAACATTTGTGGGAAGAAAAAGCGGAACGGATACTTCCGGAAGGCCAGTCAGTAAGCGATTATTATATAAGCAGATCTGGAATCATGGCGGAGTTTGCTAAAATTGTCTGTATAAGCATCGGGTATTTCAGAATAGCAAATAATAGTGAACGTCAATTACGTATTAAATCCTTTTATGGAGATAATGAAAAAGAATTGCTTGATGAATTTGTACACATAATAAGCCAAATACGGTCGTCTCTTGGCAACTGCAGCTTCGCAGGCCATAACATAAAGGAATTTGATATACCGTTTATTTGCCGGAGAATGCTGATAAATAATATTGCTTTGCCGTCATTTATAGATTTTCAAAATCAAAAACCCTGGGAAACAAATCTTATTGATACATTTCAGTACTGGCGTTTTGGCGACTACAAGAATTACACTTCATTAAAGCTACTTGCATCGGCTTTGGGGATACCGTCACCGAAAGATGACATTGATGGAAGCATGGTG
>CAZKPH010000191.1:0-4892 GCA_964554605.1 uncultured Ferruginibacter sp. | reverse complement strand
ACGCCTACCCTTCCAAATTCCCGATGGATATACTGGATGTAATGCGCGAGCGTGAAAACATCTGTAACTACCTGGATATGCCACTGCAGCATATATCCAATAATATGCTCAAGGCTATGAAACGCCAGATGGAAACGCAGGAGATATATGATTTGGTTGCTGCCATTCGCGATAAGGTTCCCGGCATTGCTATCCGCAGCACTTTGATAGCCGGCTTCCCGGGTGAAACAAGGGACGATGTGGACCAATTGAAAAAATTCCTAGAAGATGTACGTCTCGACCGTGTAGGCATATTCACTTACTCGCACGAAGAGAATACTTCTGCTTACGATCTCGTGAACAATATACCTGCTGAAGAGAAAGAAGCCCGTGCACAGGAGATCATGGAAGTGCAGCAGGAGATATCTTACGAAAAGAACCAGGAAAAAGTTGGTCAGACATTCAAGGTGATCGTTGACAAAAAAGAATCAGGCCGCTACCTTGGCCGCACGGAGTTCGACAGTGTGGAAGTAGACAATGAAGTGATCATCAACACTCCAAAACCATTAAAACCCGGCGAATTCGTACAGGTAAAGATCACGAAGGCTTATGATTTTGATATAGAGGGTGATGTGATATAGCAAATAAACAGATCAAAAACTTCTAATAAAATATTATTTTAAGGGCCGCATGTATGCGGCCCTTATTTCTTTAATACCATTGAAACGATTTTTATACTTTTTCTCATGGCTTATCATCTTTATGGTAAGTTTCCATTGCCATGCACGCCAGCAGTCTAATATTGGCATTGGCGGAGGTTTGCCATCAAACCAGGTTTATTACATCACTACAGACAAGCTTGGTTATTTATGGATTGCTACACCAAATGGCGTGGCAAAATATAATGGATATTCTTTCAAAAACTTTGAAATCTCAGATGGTTTACCAACAAACGATGTATGGTCGCTCTACGAAGACAGGCAAAACAGGATGTGGTTGTTAAACATGGCCTATGCCATCGGCTATATAAAAAACGATGTTTATAAAAAGGCAATAATTCCGGGGCCGGATATCTATATCTACCCCCAGGTATTTTCAGAAACCGATAGCGGCATTGCATTTATATCATCAAAGGGCTACAGTAATCTTAATACGCTATGGCTGGAACATCGCGACACTATAAAACACATTAGTCTTGATGATCTCAATACACCTAATTCTATCCACCTCATCAACGATCATAATAAGCTTTTTTGCCTGTCTGATCATAACGTATATAAGAAAGACCTCTTTAACCTCAAAAGCAATTATAAGCTGGTAGCACATAGCACTCAGGATTATAGCGCAGATAGCAGCATCCGAACAAGGTATATTGTCATATCTTCCAGGATCGTATCGTTCAGTACCGGAAACAATCTGCATGTATTAAATACAGAAACATCTGATCAGTATTACATCCCCTTATCCGCAGACAAAACAGAAAATATACACACCGCCTATTTCAATAAAGGCAAATTGTATGTATCCACTAATAAGGCAATATACATCTATAACCAAGACCTGGTTAGGTTGACGAAATATGATATAAATGCAATTGTTGCCAAACCCGGTTCTGAAAGGATACTTCCCGGTATCTATAGCGATCGTTTCTGGGGCTTATGTTTCGGTGGAATGGATCACGGTCTTTACCTAAACTATAATACACCGGCATTTAAAAAAACATGGCTGCCCGAAAACTACAGATATATTGGACAAGATCAGCTCATAAACCAATACTGGTGGAACAAAACCGAGAAAACACTATTCATAAAAAGCCCTTTAGGTAAGCAAACATTTAAAAGTTTACCATTTTCTAATATAGAAAAGGTGCTTCCTATAAATAATGATAAAGTATTACTGCTCACAGCCCAGGGCCTTTTTACTTATGCTATAAATTCTTACACGCTCATCCCGTTATACAACGAGATAAAACTTTTTAAACAAAATGAAAAAAACAAACCGTCGGAAACCAATGGTTACAGTTTTGCCAATGAAGGCCCGGTTATAGATGGTGTCTTTTTTGGGAAAAATACTGGTTACCTGTTTGTATCAAAGACAAAAGGGTTAATGCATTTCTTTTTAAACAAAGACACACTAATTCAAAAACAGGTGATACCGGGCCACTTAAAAGGATTGTGTTACGACTCTGTAAACGCCGTTACGTGGGTATATGGTGAAAATAGCCTGTTTTATTATAAACCAGGATTGGAACCTATTGCGTTCCCAAAAGATCTACTTGAAGAACTGGGTATAAAAAAAATAGAAAAGATACTGGTAGATAATAAGTTCGGCAATATCATTATACAGGACTACAAAAAATTGTTCGCATTAAATCTAAAGAGTTTCACATTCTGCGAATTGCTAAAAAACTATCAACTCACTAATTTCAAAACCCTGATCAGTGGGAACGAACTAATTGTTGCGGGAAGATTCGGTGTTGCATCTCTGAATATTGAGGGGCCGGGCCATTTTTCAACACCTGTACGCTACAGCAATTTTAAAGAAAGCAATTACACCCATGTATATGACGCGATCGTTTCTTTGGATAGTGTATTAATGCTTACAGAAAATAGCAACTATAGCCTGCCGCTTGCATTTTCAGGTTCATCTGCCAATAACTATAAACTGGTACTTTCCTGCAATGGCGTTACAAAAAACATTTTGAGCGGTGATACGCTCACTCTAAACAGCCAGAACACTAATCTTTTATTCGATCTGATACGGCCCTCAGGAAACGGCGCTGTAAGATATAGTTACTATACAAACAGTATTATCCCAAAACCTAACATACTGACCGGCCGTGAGCTTCATCTGCCTTATTTTTCTCCCGGCAGCTATCACACAATATACCTTATTGCCGGCGACGATCTTTGGCGCAGTAATCCCATCAGGATAGTGATTTATATTATACCCAAATGGTGGCAAACAACTGCCGGAATTGTATTGCTTATCTTCCTTGCAATAATACTCGCACTATCTGCCTTAGCTGTAACTGCATACATCACAAGAAGGATTGTAACTCAAAAAAACAGCCAAAAGAATCTAAAACTGGAATTAAAAAACCTGCAGCTTGCGTTGGAATTGAAATCGATTTATGCTCAGATCAATCCCCATTTTATATTCAATACTTTAAGTACCGGTCTTTTCTTTATAAAGAAGAAACGAATGGATGAAGCCTATGAGCACATATCTTCTTTTTCAGACTTGCTCAGGGCTTATATTAAATCTTCAAGGGAAAAGTACATTTCGCTTGCAGAAGAGATACAAAACCTAAAGAATTATATACATCTGCAAATGGCCCGTTTCGAGGACAGATTTGTTTATGACATTATTATCGATGAAACAATTGATGCAGATACACAATTAGTACCTTCTTTACTTTTACAACCACTGGTAGAAAATGCTATTATTCATGGGCTATTTCATAAAGAAACCACCGGCCACCTGAAAATAATTTTCAATAAACCTGCTGCTAACAAACTGATCTGTATTGTGGATGACGACGGCATTGGGCGCGAAAATGCCAAATCTATAAACGATGCTGCAACCAGGAAAAATACATCTTACGGAACAGATCTTGTCAAAGATCTGGTTACTATTTTCAATACCTATGAAAAAGTAAATATTGAAATACATTATCTTGACAAAAAAGAGCCATTAACAGGAACTACAGTAACAGTCACCATAAATTATCTTCATGAAAAATTATAGTTGCGTTATTATAGACGACGAGCCAAAGGCAATAGAGCTGTTATCGGAAAGTATACAGGAACTATACAACAATATAAATATCGTATCGACCTTCACCAGGTGGCAGGATGCCCTGGATACACTACGCTCAAATAATTTTGACATCCTGTTTCTTGATATTTCTATGCCCCAAAAAAGCGGGTTAGACATATTAGCCTTAGTCCCCGAACTCAATTGCGAGATCATTTTTGTAACAGCGCACTCCGAGTTCGCGCTGGATGCATTTAATGTAGGCGCAATGGGCTATATCGTTAAGCCCGTTAAAGATGTGATGCTTACAAAGGTGGTCAACAAAGCACTGGAGCGTATTGATAATAAAAAATTGGCTAAGGTCACTAAGCAGGACAAATCAGAAGCTATTAAAAATAAAATTGGCATACCTAATTATAAGGGCATTGATTATGTGACAGTAGATAACATTGTATTTATCGAAGCCTTAAAAAGATATACACGTATTGTAGAGAATGACAAAGAGGTCCTTAGTTCGTATAATATTGGCAAATACAAGCAACTGGTTAACAATAACCTGTTTTACCAGGTACACAGGTCCTATATTGTTAACCTTAATTATGTTGTACGTTACGAAACAACCGGTATCATCACCATGTCCAATGGCCAAACTATTCCGGTATCAAAAAGCGTACGGGAAGATTTCCTAAAGCTTTTTGAAAACGCCCGGAAATAACCGGTTAGCCCATCCTGTACATCTTCCCCGGCAAGGTCTTTACCAGCCCCTGCATTTCCAGTTGCAGCAATATGGCAGCCAGCTGAGAGCTGCTCATGCCACTGGCACGGTATAGCTCATCTGCATGTACGGCATCCTTACCATCCAGCAGGTTCATCAGCATCTTTTCTTCTGCTGTCAGGTTTATAAAGAGTTGCTTTTGTACAGCAGGTTTCTTCTTTGCCTTACCCCAGTTCATCATCTCCAGCAGGTCGCCCGCATTGGTGATCATACCTGCTATGTTCGTTTTTATCAGTTCATTACATCCTGCAGAGCGCTTATCCGTTACCTTGCCCGGAAACGCAGCTACTTCCCTGTTATAACCACTCGCTATTCGCGCAGTAATCAGGGATCCTCCGTTGATATCGCTTTCCACCACCACCGTCACATCGCTCATACC
>CAZKPH010000190.1:0-4964 GCA_964554605.1 uncultured Ferruginibacter sp. | reverse complement strand
CAGGTAAAGAATCTGAGTCTTTTTGCCCGGGCCTCAATTCCGCACTGGGGGCTTTGGTTATGATATGTTGGGGGATTATTTCATTCTTTTTATTGATATATTTTGCCAATGCATATACCTGTTGTTTATAGCAGTCTCCCAATACGCCGAGCCCTCCGGCCATATCTCCGTAAAGTGTTCCGTATCCGGTAGCCAGTTCGCTTTTATTGGAAGTGTTCAATAAAATATACCCGAATTTATTAGCTATAGCCATAAGTAAATTTCCCCGGGAACGGCTTTGCAAATTTTCTTCTGCAATGCTAAAAGGCAAATCTTTAAAGATGGGGTTCAATGTTGCCAAAAAGGCATCGTATACATTTCTTATTGGGATAATATCGTAGGGGTTCCCCAGGTTGATACTCAATTGTTCCGCATCGCTGATGGAATGCCCGGTAGAAAATTCAGACGGCATTAGAACCGCTCTGACATTTTCAGAACCTAACGCCTTGCAGGCTAAGGCAATAGTCACGGCGCTGTCTATACCCCCGCTGCTTCCGATTATAGCTTTTGCAAAACTCATTTTTGCAAAATAATCTTTAATACCTAAAACAAGAGCATCATGTACCTGATCTATATTCAGGCCTTCCTGTAAAGATGCAGGGTTACATTCCGTATCCGGTAAATCTGCAACAGATTCCAATACATCTCCTGCAATACTTCCATCATCCATTAATTCAAAACAAGTAAGCGATTCATCAAAAAGAGGCAACTGCCCACACAGATTGGCTTTATTGTCAAATACCAGCGAAGCCCCGTCAAAAACAATCTCCGTCTGGCTGCCAACTGCATTGCAATAGAACATGGGCAACTTATATTTCAAAACATTGGCTTTTATGATAGCCTTCCTGTCGTCATGATGCGTATAATCGAATGGCGATGCAGAAATATTTATCATCAGGTCAGGATGCTGAGTTTTCAATACATCCATCGGGCATGTACGGTATAAAGGATTATCACCCAGCGTCCAGATATCTTCACAAACCGTAAGTGCTATTTTTTTCCCTTTGAATGGAATAACATTCCATTCCCAGGCAGGCTCAAAGTAACGATATTCATCAAATACATCGTAAGTAGGCAAACAGGTTTTGTGTGCAATGCCTTGTATCTTTTTCTCATAAAGGAAATACGCAGCATTGAAGAGCGGTTTTCCTTTTTTATCCTGATTGGCCTGTGGGGCACCGGCAATGACAGCTATCGTATCAGCATGCTCCTTTATAATATCTATGGAATGATAACATTTCCTAATAAAATCGTCAAATTCAAGAAAATCCCTGGGGGGGTACCCGCAAACACTTAATTCGCTGAAAATAACCAGATCGCCTCCCTGCCGGCGAGCTTCTTCGATGGCTTCGATCATTTTCCGTGTATTGCTCTCAAAATTGCCGATATGATAGTTCTGCTGAGCTAAAAAAATCTTCATAATCCCGAAACAGCGGTTGGCTTAACTTTTGATTAAAAAAAATAGTTTTTACTTTGTAAAGTTAAAATATTCAGCAATGCGATTAACGGCCTGCATTTTCCTTATCAGTATATTATTATTTGGATGCAATCATAAAAAGCATATCCCGGATGTATCGGGAATAAAAATTGACCTGGCTACACAACGGTTTGAGCAAGACTTCTTTAAACTGGATTCTGCACATTTGTACAACCAGTTGGAACAACTGCAAGCCGAATATCCTTCGTTTGGGGAAAATTTTGTGGTAAAAATACTGAATGCCAATCCACACTGGCCTGCTGACACTATGAATATGTATGTGGGGGGATTTCTTAATAGTTACAGAAAAATATATCAGGACGCTGAGAATAAAATAAAAAATTTCAGTACCTATGAAAAAGAAATCAGGCAGGGGTTGCAATTTGTAAAGTATTACTTTCCTGAGTATAAAACACCCAACAAGATTATTACTTATATAGGGCCTGCAGACGGATATGGGGATGCACTTACTGATGATGCTTTCCTTATTGGGCTTCAGCACCATTTAGGTAAGAACCATCCGATATATAAAACGGAAATGGTACAGGAATTTTATCCTGAATACCTTACGCAACGCTTCGAACCCGACTATATTGCCATTAATTGTATGAAAAATGTTGTAAACGATATTTTTCCTGAAAAGGAAGATGAAAGGGCATTGATATACCAGATGATAGACAAAGGTAAGCGGTTGTACATGCTAAGCTGCTTTTTACCAGAAACAGATGAATATAAACTGATTGGGTATAGCTCTTCTCAAATGAAAGACTGCTATAAGCATGAAGCACTGATCTGGAGCTTCTTTACTAAAAGCGGATACCTGCAACAGACAGATAAAGATGCAATAAAAAATTTTATAGATGAAAGCCCGAAAACGGCTGAACTGGGAGAAGATGCACCGGGTAATATCGGCTCTTTTTGCGGATGGCAGATCGTAAAAAAGTACATGGAAAAACATCCGGAAATAGCACTGTCACAATTGTTGAAACTGGATAATGAAAAAATTATGCAGGATGTAAAATATAAGCCTTAAAAAAATATCCCGGTTAGTTTAGCTTAAACGGAACAACCATTCTAAAAGCAGGAATAAGTACTTCAAAAGATTTACGTTGATTGATGTTCTCCATCAAATACGTCCCGTACATTTTACCTATCTCTGTTCGGAGGTTGCAACCACTGATGTACTGATATTTCCCCCCCGGATTAATTACCGGTTGCACTCCCACAACTCCTTCACCTTCTACTTCCCGAGAACTTCCGGACGCATCGAAAATAAACCAATGCCTGCGCAATAGTTTTACTGGGAAATCATTATTGTTCTCTATATTAATCCTGTAGGCAAACATAAATTCACCGCTTACAGGATTGCTGTAATCGGGTTGAAAGAAAGTTTCAACACTTATTTTTATGCCTTCAGATACCTGGGATACCATATAAAGCCTTTACTATATAAAAATAACAGAAAAGAGGCATTTTTTATTGTGCCGGGTGTTAATTTTTCTTAACAACAATATACCCGTTTTTCTGTAAATATTGTATGGCTTTCTCCCGATTATCTCCCTGTATGATTATTTCGTCGTCTTTCACTGTACCACCTGTTCCGCAATATGTTTTTATTTTTTTCCCGAGTTCTTCTATATCAGCAGTTGCGCCAATAAACCCTGTGATCAATGTTACAATCTTTCCAGCCCTTTGTTTGGTATCAGTACGCACAGCTAGTTTTTGATCTGCGGGAGCAAGGGTTTCCTTTTTCTGTAAATCTTTTCCAGCAGGAACAAAATCCGGATCGGTAGAATAAACTATGCTGTTATTTCCAATATTTCTTTTTTTTGACATCGGCAGTTTTTGTTAAACAATATTTGCTTTCAGGCTCAGGTCCAGGCTCCTGGCCTGATGTATAACAGCACCGCTGGAGATATAATCGACACCGGTAGCGGCATATTCTTCTATATTATCCAGTGTGATTCCCCCGCTTGCTTCGGTTTCATACTTTTTATCTATGATTTCGAGCGCAGCTATTATTTCAAAGGGAGAGAAATTGTCGAGCATTATCCTGTCTATTTTTCCTGTCGAAACAACTCTTCTTACATCACTGATATTGCGGGCTTCCACTTCTATCTTCATTCCCGGCTTTTTTCCCTGAACATATCTATAAGCTTTCTCTATAGCTTCTTCAATACCACCACAATAATCGATGTGATTATCTTTCAGCATGATCATATCGTACAAACCGAAACGATGATTCACCCCTCCGCCAATCCTTACGGCTTCTTTCTCCAGCAAGCGAAAATTCGGTGTTGTTTTTCGGGTATCCAGTAATTTTGTATGGTATCCTTTTAATTTATCGGTAAATGTATGCGTAAGGGTTGCTATGCCACTCATACGTTGCATACAATTCAACACCAATCTTTCACACTGTAGAATAGTATGGACATTGGCATGTATTTCAAAAGCAATATTGCCGGAAATCATCTTATCTCCATCTTTCATAAAGGGAGTAAATTCGATTTCAGGCTGCATGGTACGAAAAATTGCTTCTGCCACTTTTATGCCTGCCAAAATCCCATCCTGTTTTACTTTTAATACCGCTTTCCCCTGTGCATTTTTATCGATACAAGATAATGTAGAGTGGTCTCCGTCGCCAATATCTTCAGCCAGAGCATTTGTAATCAATGTTTGTAATAAAATATTATAATCAGTCATGTTATAAATATATTAAAACGCCTGCAATATTGAGGCTATTACAGCAAAACTAATACGTAACATTCAATGAGTAAAATATTTAAGATTGGAAAGTATGCGGCTGTCAACGATTTTCAAAACGAAGTTCCTGTATTACCAATGCATCTCCTTTTTGTTTCATAAAGATAGTAGTACGGTATCCGCCATTTTTGGAGCGCAGAGTCCCGATACAGTATTGCGAACCCGAACTGATCCCCTTATGGATTACATCAAACCCTTTCGCAGCATAGGTGTTAAAAAAATCTTTCAATACCAGTTCTGCCTGACTTCTACTATAACTGTTACTTTTATCAGGCATTGTTATCTCTACCGTATTATCAAAAAAACTGGCAACATGCACCACATTGCCGGATTTTATCGCAGCAATTACTTCATCAATGGGAGATGCCTGTACACCTAATGAAAAAGAGCCCGACACAAACAACAAGGAAGCAATAAAAGTGTAAAAATATTTCATAATGCATCTTTTGCTTATATAACAATTTGCTAAAAGTGTGCCAATAATATCAATTGGCACAATTATTAAAGATTTATACAAAAATTTAAAAAAAACGAACGGTTATATTAACTAAATTTGCCTTATGGAAACAAAAAAAGCAATCTTAATTATTATGGACGGATGGGGGCTCGGAAAAGTAAAGAGCAGCGATGCCATCCAAAATGCCAACGTACCTTTTGTAAGTTCGTTATACAGTAAATATCCTAA
>CAZKPH010000189.1:0-4974 GCA_964554605.1 uncultured Ferruginibacter sp. | reverse complement strand
AGACTTATTCGCAATAGCATAAAATTTGGCAGACCAGGCACCGGCACTTCTTTCCATAACCAGGATATTATTCTTAATATCGGCCGTACCGGAACCGCAATTAAATAAAAGCGCCGCACCATACTGATCAGCGGGGCCGCTGCCTCCAATGTAAACACTGTTGAAATAATACTTTCTGTTGCCGGCACTACCCATGGGATCGTACAATCCGGCAATACGTATACTGTTGGTATATGTACCGTTGGTTATGCAAACCATATTGTTTGAAACAGACCAGGTGCCCCCCAATAAATCTATTCCGAAGAGGCCTGCCGTAAAGTAATTATGACGATTAACGAGGTCGTATATACGATTCTTGCGAATAACACCTCCCGAACTTGTAGTGGCGTATATTGCCACAACACTAGCGGAATTGATGGAGCTATTGGTCGCCTGCAGCGTATACAAAGTATTTTGATCTATAATAGTGGAAGTGCCAGATGAAGAAATATCAACACCACATACAACCGGCGTTGAAAAATATGCAGATGCTGAAACCAGGCTGTATATATAGTTGTTATTAATTGTGAAACTACCGGTGCCTTGTGTATAAATGCCTTCTACCTGCCCTGTAGTACCAGTTGCGGTTTGTGTTATATTAGATATTGTATTATTGGAAATAGTGTTGAATGCCGATGTGGATGAAGTCCAAATACCCCTGGCAAGAATATCTGAAGTTACTGTTATATTATTAACCTGATTACCCGAGATCACATAGGATGCAGGTGATCCCTGCGAACTTATAACCCGTAAGGAAGCAGTGGAAGAAGATCCTCCGATTGTAATGCCACCAATGTAATTATTGGATATATTCATTGTACCGGTTGTTGACGAAAGTCCGGCAGAAATTAACGATACAATCAAATTGCCCGACAAACTGCAATTTATACTTCCCGAAAGTATAGAACTGCCAATAGTGTTATTGGAACAGTTAAATGAACCGTTGAACAGCCCAATACAACGCATACTGCCCGCCGAGGTACCGGAGCTTGTAAAGGAAATATTCCGAATAACATTATTCTGTATAAGCGTTGTGGATGTTGTATTGGCATACACACCAATGCATACAAGGTAACCGGCTCCTGTAAAAGCCATTGCAGCAGACCCGGCCCCCGGGGCGCTTCCACCGATATAGTTATTTATAATCCGGAAATTACCTCCCAAATTGGCGTTTTGAATTTCAATGGCATTCAGTTGCTGGTTGCTTGTCAGCGACAAGGAAGTTGTCTGGTAAAAACTATTGCCATCAATTGTCCAGTCGGTACATGCCCCTCTCAGTTGCAGTCCCTTGGGCGACTTCGTTGCATTGAAGAAATTATAAATATTGCAATTGGAAATGGTATCATAACTATTAAACGTAGACGAATTTGTGGCAGACCCTTCACCACAAACCCCGTTTACAGGGAAAGCAGATGAGGATACATTACAGATATCACAATTGTCGATTGTATTATAATCATTACCTGTTGATCCCACGGTTGTCGAGAAAAAAACGGTTCCGGAAGATTGCAGCGTATCCGCACCCCTGATCGTACAATACCGAAAAACATTTTTACAAGCATCATTAATAAAACGTACCGTAAATGTTGTCGCTACAGCCGAATTCTCCAGCGTTAGCATTTTAGCTGAACCTGCCCCGCCGGGCCTTCCGTCAAAATATACATAGCACGCACCGTTCATGTCTATTGTGCCTGACAAAGCTGTTGTAATCAGAAGCGCAGAAGAAACACCGGCAGCCGGACGAAACGTTATTGTGTTAGCAGCGCTTCCTCCCAGATTGGGAATCGTAATCGGATAAGTTTCCGCCCCGGACGTATAATCTGATTGTAACTCAAATATATATGCCCCCGTAATACCCCCACAAGTATTAAGATCGGCAATGGCATTGGTGATTGAAGCATAATTTCCCGTAGGGCCAATAGTATATGTTCCAGGTGCCGGGCATCCGGAACTATTTTGACATACTAACCATACAAATGCCAGCAATAGAAAAAAAGCATATAATTTTTTCCCCATCCTTATTCTATTACCAATAGATGAATAATAACCTGGCCACTTACATAAAAGATTCTCAAAACAGCCAAAAAGTTGTTTATAGAAACAGGATTCTTACTTAAAATGGATCAGGAATTTTTCAAAGGATTGCTCTCGAAAAGTTAATAAAATTGTAGCTCATTAACAAAATTAATCCACAGATCAGGAATATCGAAATGTCAGGTATAAATAGGTGCGAAACAACAAAAAACACATTATTTACAGTTATATATTTTCATATATATCACTTTGTGAGGCAAGTATCTCCCGGTATTTGGCAAAAAGTTTTGTTTTTGAAATAAACCCAAGGAACTTTTTATCGGCATCCAGCACAGGCAGGTACCAGCTCTGCGTATGATCAAATTTCTCCATAACCGTCAGCATATTTTCATCATGCTGCAAAACTGCAGCAGCCTTCTTCATCATAGACTTAACGGATACTTTGTTGAACAATTCCGGTTGAAAAAGTTTTTGTTTGATATCATTCAACTCGATAATCCCGGTAAAACGGCCTTTTGAATCGGTAACAGCATATATATTCTTCTCACTATGCTGAATAATTTCAACAAGCTCTTTCAGTTTCTTATCCATGCTTATCGTATCGTAAGTATCCCGCAATAAACTGTCCAGGCGGATAGTAGTAAGGATATTATTCTCTTTCTTCTGCGTAAATATCTGCCCCTCAATGGCAAGTTTTTTAATCTCCATAGAAAAAGGTTCATAGCTCTTTACAAAAAAGAATGATATGGATGACACTACCATCAAAGGGATAAAAAGCTCATAGCCATTTGTTATCTCGGCAATCAGGAATACCGCAGTCAGCGGGCAGTACATTACCCCGCTCAATACGCCGGCCATACCTACCAGGCTGAAATTACCTTCCGGTACTTTTGCCCAGGGAAAAATATTACACAGGCGGGAAAAGACAAAGCCCAGGTAAGCGCCTGTAAAAAGCGAAGGAGCAAAATTCCCGCCATTGCCGCCACTGCCAATGGTAATGCCGGCTGCCAGTGGCTTACTTAATACAACAAGTGCAGCAAACGCAATTACAGACCAGTTCTCTCCAAGTAAAGAAAATAAAGTTGTATTATCTATAAAACTTTTAAACGACCCGTTTGCCAAAACCTTTACGCTATTATATCCCTCACCGAACAATGGGGGGAAAACAAAATATACTCCCAGCAAAATCATCCCGCCAATAAAAGCCTTCAGATAATCATTCATCCTCCAGCTATGCAACCTTACCTCTACAGCCTTAAATACACGTGCATAATACAATGAAGCCAGTCCGGCAAGCAGCCCTAATAAAACATAAAAAGGAATATTATGATAATTGAATGATTGCTTAAGGACAAAATTGAAAAGAGATTTTTCCTGAAGAATAATCTTTGAGCACAAAGCTCCTACAACAGAAGATATGATTAGTGGAATAAAGTAGCTGACAATTGTTTCAGTCAATAATACTTCAATAGCAAACATAACCCCGGCTACAGGGGCATTGAAAACTGCAGCAATACCTGCCGCTGCTCCGCAGGCTATCAGCAATGTCCTTTCCTGGTAGTTCAGGTCTGTTACCCGTGCAAGGTTCGATCCCGTTGCCGAACCTGTAGCCACAATCGGGGCTTCCAGCCCCACAGACCCTCCCAGGCCGACCGTAAGCGAACTGGTAACAACATGCATATAAGTATGCCGTGGCGGTATAAAAGAAGATTTTCGGGCAATTGCCCGCAATACCATAGCTATCCCCTTCTCTATTTTCCCACCAAAAAAATGCCGGATTATAAATACCGTCAGCAGCAAACCCAACATAGGGAAAAGCAGATACGAAAACCTGCTGACAGGAATCTCCTGTATCCAGTGATGAAGATTATATACCAGTATCTTAAGTAAAACAGCTATCAACCCGGAAGTAAAACCCACTAATGTTGCTACGAGCATAATAAGCTGTACACGGCTGAGCTTCGCTCGCAGATATTGTGCAATATTTTGGAGTGCAGTTTTTATCTTACTTGCTTTTAGTATAAACACAAAAGGCAAAGATACTATATATACAATATTGAACCGCTACCAAATATGAACCCGCTTGCTTTCTTCGCAATACATCTTATCACCGGGCCTGATACCAAATGCGGTATAAAATTCATCTACATCCACGAAAGGCCCGTTCACCCGGTATTTACCCGGGGAATGTACATCCGTCAATAATTGGCTGCGCAAAGACTCTTCAGTAGAATGCCCTAACCACCCCAACGCATAACCGCAGAAGTAGCGCTGCAAGGGTGTTAGCCCTGCAATAGGTTTGCCGGATTTATATTCTGCCGTTTGTTTATATGCCTCAAGCCCGAGCAGAATACCGCCGAGGTCAGCAATATTTTCTCCCAGTGTTGCTTTCCCATTAATGTGGTAACCGGGTAACGGCTCAAATGTATTGAATTGCCCAACCATCACTTCTGCCCTTTTATTGAACTCCGCCGCGTCTTTATCTGTCCACCACGACACAAGATTGCCTTCCGCATCATAATTCCGGCCCTCGTCATCAAAACCATGTGTGATCTCATGCCCGATTGTAGAAGCCCCTGCATAACCGTATACTGTGGCATCATCCAGTTCATCATCTTTATACCCGGGAACCGTGAAGATACCTGCCGGTAAAACGATCTCGTTGTTAGAAGAATTATAATAAGCATTATACGTTTGCGGATACATGGTCCATTCTTCCCTGTCAACAGGTTTGCCCAATTTATTGATCTCATAATTATGCCACCATTGATTAGCGCTGATCACGTTTTGCAGATAACTCTCCCTCCCGATGTACATAGCGCTAAAGTCTTTCCATTTGGAAGGGTAACCCACTTTTTTCTTAATAGCGGCCAGTTTTACATACGCCTTTTGCTTTGTGCT
>CAZKPH010000188.1:0-5089 GCA_964554605.1 uncultured Ferruginibacter sp. | reverse complement strand
TTTTTTTAAATTTCCCGTAAAAAAAGAAATTAATAAAAAAAATTTAGCATTTAAAAAAAAAAAAAAAAATTTTTGAAATATTTTTAAAAAAAAAAAGGTGAAACACTTGACAATATTATTTTGGGATATTAGATTTGTTACATAAAATTTTACTCCGTTCGTCTAGAGGCCAAGGACAAATGATATCTAAAGCAGGGAGTAAAATTAATCATAAGACATGGGTTCGAATCCCGTACGGGGTATAAATTTGCTCCCTGCTTTTTTTAAGACCAGCAATGCTGGTCTTATTTTTTATTCAGCATCCTAAACCCGCATTCCGGAGGAAATATTATTTCATGTATACATTATTACTGCTCACCGGATAGTACTTTCAACAATAGCGAAAGATGTCAATTGAAAGTACGGGTTTGCCCCACAGACCCGTTAGTACCCGGACTAAGATCATAAACAAATTCCGGTTCCAGTCCTGGTTCATCACGGTGTGAGACATAGATAATGGCAGTAGAACTTTCCGCTGCAATTTTATTCACCAATGCAGTAAATAAAGCGGCATTATTATCATCCAGCCCGGCAGTAGGTTCATCCAGTATCAACAAAGGGGGATACTTCACCATAGCCCGGATTACCATCACCAACCTCTGTAACCCGAGAGGAAGAAAACAAAACACTTTTTTTCTGTCATTGTAGATACCGGTAAGGTGAAGCCATTCATGTGTTGCCTTTATCTGCAATTCCGTAGGATTGGCATAAAGGCCTACTGAATCTAAAAATCCGGATAAGATCATATTTTCAACGGTATCCAAGCGGGAGAAAAAACTGGCAATATCCGGGGTAAAATATCCGATATTCTTTTTAATATCCCAAACTGTCTCGCCCGAACCCTTACGCATCCCAAACAGATATATCTCCTGGCCGAATGCTTTCGGATTATCGCCGGTGATCAAACCCAGCATTGTCGTTTTACCGCTTCCATTTGGCCCTGCCAATTGCCAGAATTCGCCGGGATTTATAATCCAGTTAATATTTTCGAGTACCTGCCTGCCATTGTAACTGACAGATACATTCCGGAATTCTACCAATGATGAGCCCCGATATTTTTCCAAACGGGACATAACAGGAAGCGGAAGCGCTCCGTCGCCTAAAGCAATGACGGATGTTTGGGATATCCTCAGGTATTCTTCAATACTCAAAATAGTATTATTCATATTATTGTTTATCCGTATCACTTGTGAAATGAAAGGGAATATATCTCCTCTTCGGCTTATTATCTGAAAAATCGGAATTTTTTTGGACATGCTTTGCAAAGAAGATAAGATAGCCGCCTGCGAACCTGCATCTAAATTATCAGTAACATTGTCAACAATAATAAAGCCGGGATCGGAAGAAAGTATATGCAACATCAAAGCCTTTTTCTGTTCCCCACTAGACATTGATGCGAGGCTGGCATTAGCTTCACTTGTAAGAAGAAACCGGTCATGTTTACGTTCTTCATCAATATACCTGTTTATAGCAATATGAGAATACAGCAAGCCGTTATTGAGAGAATATCCCGTTAGCTTTTCTAATATTTTTCCTTCAAGAAGTAATTCAATTACTTCACTATAATTACAATCTCCTGCTATTTCTATTGCGTAGTGTCGTATGAGCATAATCAGGAAAATTACAAAGGGAAAAAAAGCGGGAAAGAATAGCGCAAAAAGAGAAAAATATCATTGTATAATATACTGCCCTTTTTTGTTGACTAGTATTAAAGGTACTTCTTTCTTCTCTTCAAAATAATCGTATGCCCTTTTCAGGTTGATTGCGAAGTCCTGCAAAAGCTGATTTTCTTTTGTAAGCAGAGCGAGGTATTCGGATGATTTACGCACATTGTATTTAATAGGAAATACATGAACGGGTATGAACTCCATCCCGGCATCCCTGACATAGGATGCTAACACATAAAGCTCTTCAATAGGCCCATCGCTGATAGGTATGCACCCTGTTGATACACAATTGCCATGTATGTAAATATCCCCGCCAGGGCGGTTTTCATCACTTAGTATCCTGTCGGACGAATTAGGATAATTCAGGCCAAGCGCCAAATGATAATTACTGTTAGGATTAAATTCATTAATATAATAGAATCCCTCCGGCACCTGATAATCTCCCTGCATACGTTTGGGGCCCATGGTACCACTCTGCATACATACGCGATAGGTTTTAAAAAGTGTATACGGTTTTTCGGGAGTTTCTCTGATCCATACTTCCAATTGCCTATCGTATTTAAAAGACCTGACATACATGTCCTTCGGAGGCCATGTAAGATTTCTTTCATGAAATTCTTTTTTAAGGCTATCCTCAACACGAAGAAAAATATCCGGCAATTTCAGAGATAACTTTTTATTATCAGATATAGAATTTTGAGCAAATACCGCATAATTTGCAGTACATGCAAATAGAAAGATCAGAAGTATTCTTACGGAAAGGCTATTCATCGATACTGTATCCTTATTTAAATACTAAACGTAAAATTAATCATTTTATTTACTCATTTCTCCCGGAAAAACGAAAAATCGCCAGGCAGGATTGCAATAATTAGCCCAATTAGTTTAAATATTTTGTTAAAGAGATGCAAAGCTGATCGGATTTTATCAACAATGGATTAAAAATCATTGCATTGCCGGTTTAAATAGATGTATTCAATTTATCTTTGCCAAATGAAAAAAGCAGGCATCTTAGGCGGTGGCCAGTTGGGCAGGATGCTTTTGCAGACAGCCATCAATTATCCTGTAGAGACATTTGTTATGGAGAATGATAATGAGTGCCCTGCTGCACACTTATGCCACCATTTCGTCAAGGGAGATATTACAAATTTTGAAGATGTCTATAATTTTGGCAAAGACCTGGATATTATCACTATAGAAATTGAGAGTGTAAATGAAGATGCGTTGGAAAAACTGGAAACGGAAGGAGTAAAAGTCTACCCCAGGACTTCAGCTCTCAGGACGATTAAAAATAAAATTACACAGAAAGAATTTTATCAGAAAAATAATATTCCTACCTGCGATTTTATTGTAACAAAAAACCGAAGAGAATTAAAGGAAAAAAGAGATTTTCTTCCTGCAGTACACAAACTTGGGCAAGGTGGTTATGACGGGCGGGGCGTTGAGGTATTACGGGTTCCCGATGATTGCAGAAAAGGATTTGATGCTCCGGCGATTTTGGAAAAGATGGTGGATATAAAGAAAGAACTATCCATTATTGTAGCCGTAGATAACAATCATAATCCTGTAAACTACCCGGCTGTAGATATGGTCTTCGATCCCGAACTGAACTTGCTGGATTACCAACTTTCACCGGCTGACCTTCCGGATTATATACTGAAAAAAGCGGAAAAGGTTGCCAATGATCTTGTAAAAAAACTGGAAAGCCCCGGATTATTTGCGGTAGAACTATTTGTAGATAACGATAACAATATTTTTGTAAATGAAACTGCCCCCAGGGTACATAATAGCGGCCACCATACTATTGAAGCTAATTATTGTTCCCAATTTGATATGTTATGGAGAATCATGCTCGACTATCCATTGGGAAATACGTCTGCCATCTTACCTGCCGCCATCATTAATATCCTGGGAGCCAACGGGTACAATGGCAAAGCCCGATATACAGGCATTGAGCAGGTGCTGCAAATAAATAACGTTTTCGTACATATGTACGGGAAAAAAATAACCAACCCCGGTAGAAAAATGGGACATGTGACGATACTGGGAACAGAACGAAACGATCTGATACAGATAGCTCATCGGATAAAGGAAACATTGCAGGTTGTTTCGTAAAAATAACCTTATCGAAAATACCGTTGTTTCTACCCGCTGGCTCAATATAAACTGATACTGTAATTTTTAATTTGACAGAATGTATAAGTACATTACAATCGCCATTCTCGCCTTATCCTCATTTGTATATTCCTGCAAAGAGAATAAGGACGATGCCAGAAAAAGTACCAAAACCCCGGTTCCGAAAGTGGATGCATTTGTTGTAATGCCAAAGGAATTGTCGCATCTTATTGAAGTTCCCGGAAGCCTCGCTCCATTTGAAGAAACAGAACTGCACCCTGAAGTTTCCGGGAGGGTGACAGACCTTTTCCTGAAAGAAGGAACGGAAGTAAAAGCCGGTACACTTTTGGTAAAATTATACGATGCTGACCTGCAAGCCCAATTAAGAAAGCTCCGGGTGCAATTAGCAATTGCTCAAAAAACCGAAGAACGTCAGGAAGCTTTATTGAAAATAAATGGCATTAGCCAGGAAGAATATGATGGAAGTGTATTGGCTGTAAACAATATCCGAGCAGACATTGATATACTTAAGACAAGCATTGCCAAGACGGAAATACGTGCGCCTTTTAACGGAAAAATCGGGCTAAGGAATATCAGTATGGGGGCCTATATTACTCCGCAAACCATTATTAGCACTATTCGGCAGATGAATGCGCTGAAACTTGTGTTTTCCGTTCCGGAAAGATACAGTGCATTCATGATACCGGGTGCAATTGTACATTTCACCGTAGAAGGCAGTGCACAAGACTATTCAGCTACGATAATTGCTAATGAAAATAATATCACCAACGATACCCGCAGCCTGGATGTAAAAGCGGTTGTCAAACTAGCCGATACAAAGCTGGTACCCGGCGCATTTGCAAAAGTCAAAATTGATTTTAATAAAAATACAACGGCATTGATGATACCGACACAAGCTATTATCCCTCAAGCACGGAACAAGAAAGTAATCGCAATGCGTAATGGTATCACTTTTTTTGAGATTGTCACAACTGGGTTGAGAGATTCCGCAATGGTTGAAATAACCGGGGGGCTGAAAGCCGGAGACACCGTGCTGATAAGCGGACTTATGTCCGTAAAACCATCCATGGCGGTCAAGTTCAACAAGATTATCAAAAACTAAAAGTATTGATGTGAATATTTCAGAACTTAGTTTACGAAGACCTGTATTAGCTATAGTACTAAGCCTTATTATTATTTTGTTTGGCGCCATTGGCTTTAAATTTCTGGGAGTAAGGGATTATCCGGCCATAGACCCTCCGAATATT
>CAZKPH010000187.1:0-5105 GCA_964554605.1 uncultured Ferruginibacter sp. | reverse complement strand
TTTACGGCACTTATAAGATTATACATGCAACATAAGTTTTTATTTGTCCTTGTCATTACATTCCTGAGTGAGCCTGCTTTTTCCCAGCCTACAAGTATGGTTACTTCTTCCGAGAAGAAATTCAATGAGGCGAAGGAATATTTCATGCAAAAACAATTTGCACTGGCGTACCCCCTTCTTAAGGAGCTTCACCAGCAGTACCCGGATAACCGTGCTACGGATCATACCTACATTAATGAAGATATAGCATATTACTATACTGTATGCGGGCTGTTATTACAATTACCTGTTGCAGAACAGGAAGCCGGCCTGTATTTACAAACAGTATCTAATGAGCCAAGGCGTAATCTTCTGAATTTTTATTTAGGTAAATATTATTTTACCAAAAATGATTATGAGAATACTGTTTCTGCATATGCAAAGGCCGGAATAGAAAATCTTAGTAATGATGAAATAGCTGACCTTAAATTTGAACTGGGGTATAGCTATTTTTATCTTAAAAAAATACCGGAAGCAAAGCCTTTGTTTAATGAGATACATCAATTACCCGGGAGCAGGTATTATATTCCTGCCAATTATTATTACGGCTTTATTGCTTATTTTGACCATCAGTATGCAGATGCGTTGGAAGCGTTCAGATTGGTAGAATCGCAGGATGCATACAGGGCAATTGTACCGTACTATATTGCTGAAATATTATATTTTCAGAAGAAAAAAGAAGATGCACTTACTTATGCAGAAGCTATGCTGAACCGGGGGGGATTGTATTATGATAAGGAAATGAAACAACTGGCCGGACAGATATATTTTGAAAATAGTGATTTTACAAAAGCTCTTCCTTTGCTGGAGTATTATTATAACAACAGCGATAAAGTAACCCGGGAGAATCTTTATGAACTTAGCTATTGTTATTATCAGGGTGGAAAAATTGCCGACGCTGCAAGAGGATTCAGACAATTGAGTAATGATAAGGATTCGCTTGGGCAGCATTCTATGTATCTGTTGGCGGATTGTTACCTGAAAACAGGCGAAAAGGAAAATGCAAGGAATGCTTTTCAGTTTTGTTCTTCCAACAGCAGCAACAAAAAACAGCAGGAGATATCTTTGTTCAACTATGCAAAACTGTCTTATGACCTTGGCTACCAGGATATAGCCTTGAAAGAACTGCAACGTTTCATACAAGAATATAAATCATCGGCTTATCTTACCGAAGCAAGAGAAATATTAGTAAATCTGCTTGCAGGTACAAATAACTTCACTGATGCACTTTCTTTATATAGCTCGTTTGAAAAGCCGAGTCCGTCTATGCAGAAGGTATATCCCAAGATACTTTACGGAAGGGCTGTAGAACTGATCAACGAACAACAATCAGACATGGCAGATGAACTGCTGGCTAAGATACAGCAACTTCCCCCATCGACCGTTTCTTCCTACGCCTCATTTTGGAGGGGGGAAATAGCATGTCAGCGGGCTAAATATGATGATGCCATCCGCTTTTATAATATTTTTCTACAGGCAAATGTACCTGCTCAGGGAGAGGTCAATCCGGCATCAGCGAAATACAATATTGGTTTTTGCTGGATGAAAAAGGAAATGTATAGGCAGGCGCTGGCTCTTCTGGAGCCATTGGTGCCATCAGTTACACCATCCATAACTTCTTTGCAGCAAGATGCTTTGATCCGTAGCGCTGATTGCTACTTTATGTTGAAAGATTTCTCCAAAGCCGGGTACTTATACGATGCTGTCATTCGAAACGCATTAGCCCAAAGTGATTATGCAGTATATCAAAAAGCTTTAATAGCCGGGATATCCGGCTCCGCCGAAAAGATTAAAGTATTAATGTCACTCGTCAAACAATATCCTTCCAGCAGCCTTGTTTCGGAAGCCAATATGGAAATTGCAAATACTTATATGGCAGACGAACAATTCAAAGAAGCCCTGCCGTTTCTTTCCGGAATAATTACATCGGCAGATGGTATGGGATTGCAACCGAGGGCCTATCTGAAGTCGGGGATATGTTATTATAACATGGATAATAATAATGATGCCTTAAATAATTTTAAGCAATTGATACAAAAATATCCGTTATCTGCAGAAGCTGATGAGGCTGTTGAGAATATACGGAATATTTATATTGAAGAGAACAGGCCGAATGAATTTGTGGATCTCATGCGTAGAAATGGCAAAATATTGACTGTTTCTGAGGCTGACTCGATAACATATACAGCTGCAGAATTGAAATACAATTCTAATGATTGCACGGGCGCCATTACCGGGTTCTCCAATTATTTGCAGCAATACCCTTCTGGTGGGTTTTCCCTACAGGCAAATTATTATGTAAGTGTTTGTTATGAAAAAAACAAGAACTGGACAAGTGCATTGGCCGGGTATAATTATGTCTTGTTAAAAGGGTTGAACCGATTTTATGAAAGGTCTGCTGTGGCTGCCGCACGTATCAATTATTTTGAGTTGAAAAATTATTCCGAAGCTCGCAAAAATTTTGAGTCGTTGAAAATGTCTGCTGTTAATCCCGACAATCAGATGGAGGCATTGAGAGGGTTAGTAAGATGTTATTATCAATTGAAAGATTATAAACAGGCCAACGAAACAGCCAGGGAACTGATAAGCAAAAAAGGAGCTAATAATGATGATAAAGCAGTAGCTTATCTTGTACTTGGAAAGTCGCAGCAGGCAGATTTGTTATGCGATCAGGCAATTACTTCTTTTAAATCCTGTGCAGCCATAAACCGGTCTGCCTGGGGAGCCGAGGCTCGCTATGAGATTGCCGTATGTTATTTTTCCGCAAGCGGTTATTTCAATGCAGAAAAATCTGCATTGGCTGTTATAAAAGAAACAGGGAGTTATGATTACTGGGTAACTAAAGCATATATACTTCTTGGTGATATTTATTATGCTAAAAAAGACCTCTTTAATGCGAAAGCAACTTATGAGAGTGTAGCAAATAATGCTGTGATAACGGAATTGAAAACGGAAGCCCGTCAGAAGTTGGACAAAGTGATAGCTGAAGAATCTGCAAACTCAAAAATCAATTAAGGTATGAATGCTAAATATATCAATAGCGTATCTGTGAAAATAGTGATGGCTCTGTTTGTTTTTTCACTGTCATACCCGGTATTTGGCCAGCGGGATACAGGGCGCAGGCAGGTAGTGGATATCACATCAAGTTATAAACCCGTTTTGCGGAGTATTTCCAAACTAAGCATCACGGCGTCACAGCTTCAGGCTGATACGTCAAAACCACGATTGGTTTATGCTATCCCCTCACAGAACCTTTTTTATACATATCAGCCGGTATCGTTGCGGCCACTGGCATATGAGCAGGATTCCCTGATGCAATTAGGCATAAGGAATTATGTAAAACTGGGTATTGGTAATTATTCAACCCCATTGGTATCTGCCGGGTTAGGTTTTGGGGACGGAAAAATTTCGCTTATGAATGTCTATGCAGATTATATTTCATCTCGTGGCAGAATCAAATACCAGGATTATAGCAGCCTGAACTTTCGTGCTGCGGGCAGTTATTTTACCAGACAGCATGAAGTATATGCTATTGGTACTTTTGGTTTAAATGGCAATTATCGTTACGGGTATGACCATTCGGCATATACATTTGCCAAACAGGATATTCAGCAGAATTTTATGAATTTTTCTTTAAAAGCAGGGGCAAGGAATACTGAGAGTAATTCCCTGGGAGTTTTTTATAATCCTTCAGTTAAGGTTGATCTGTTCAATTTGAAAAATAAGGCTACCGAAACTTCGGTTATTCTGGATATCCCCGGTTGGAAAAAAATTGACGAGGATTTTTCTGCAAAACTGGGTATTAATATCGACTATACATCTTACGCTACTAAGGGCTTTTCTCCGGATCGTAAATTCAGTAATACGGTTGTACAATTGATGCCATCCCTTGCATATACGCAGCCAAAGTTTACCGTAAATGCAGGTATTATTCCTGTGGCAAGCAATAATAAATTTGTTTTATTGCCTGATATTTACGGAGAGGCTAAACTACAGGGAAAATCGTTTTTATTACAGGCAGGTTTGGTAGGGAAAGTAATTAAGAACACATTTCATCATTTGTCTGATGTGAACCCCTATCTGGACCCGGTTGTTGCCCAGGAAAACACTCGTGAAACAGAACTTTATGGTGGTATAAAATCTACATTAGGCAAACATTTTAGCTTTAGTGCAAAAGCAGGGTTTGTTTATTATAAAGATATGCTGCTGTACCTTAACGATACCGTATCTTTTCATACTTTCAGCGTAGGGTATGAACCGGATGCTACCGGGATGCGGTTACATGGAGATATCAGTTATGTCAACAGGAATGATTTTTCTTTTACCGCAGGGATAACAATTAACGGTTATAGCGGGCTTTCGGTAAATAAATATGCATGGGGTATGCTACCTATGGAACTGAATGCTTCCTTAAGATGGAAATTCACAGATGCCATCTTGTTACGTTCGGATCTTTATGTTTTTGGCGGAGGGCCATACCGTACAAAGGGGAACGGATATAAAAATCTGAATACTGCGGCAGATTTGAGTTTTGGGGCCGACTATACGATTAATAAAAAATTTACCGCCTGGCTACAGTTGAACAATGTATTTAATGACAGGTACCAACGGTGGCATAATTATGAAGTTTACGGAATAAATTTTTTAATTGGGGCTAAATATAGTTTCTGAGATACTCTTCTGACTGATTTCCGTATTATCTTTGATAACCTTATATATCTTTACGGATATTTTCAGCATAACACTGTAATATGTACCATTCTATAGCACTTACCTTATTTAGGGACCAGCAATGCGATTTGCCGGGTATTGGTACATTAAAAGTGATTAGTTTTCCGGCTGACACGGATTTTATCAACTCACGCATACGGCCTCCATATAGCAAGATAGAGTTTGAATCTTCTGCCTCAGTTAAGAATACAGATAGCGGACTTTTGGAAGTGAGCCGCCTGATGCTAAGCCGCCTGGATAAAAAAGAAACAATTGATTTGAAAGGAATAGGCAGTTTTTATGTTGATTCTATCGGGAATATCTAGTTTATTGGTTCAAAAGTCGATGATGATTAT
>CAZKPH010000186.1:0-5120 GCA_964554605.1 uncultured Ferruginibacter sp. | reverse complement strand
TAACAACAGATTGTTTCTGTAGTTAAAGTTGAAGTTGAAACAAAAGAACCCCGTCTTTTATGATGGGGTTTTTATTTTACATTTGCAGGAATATAAATATGCTCCACCGAATGAAACCAACTCCCTTTACACACAAGCATTTGGAATTGAAAGCTAAAATGGCCGGGTTTGCAGGATTTAATATGCCCATCAGCTACAGCGGCATCAATGATGAACATCTTACCGTAAGAAACAATGCCGGCATTTTTGATGTCAGCCATATGGGGGAATTTATTCTGAAGGGTGACAGAGCCTTGAGCCTTATACAAAAAATCACCAGTAATGATGCTTCCATATTAGTAAACGGAAAGGTACAATATAGTTGTTTCCCCAACGATACGGGGGGGATTGTTGATGACCTGCTCGTATACTGTCTGGAACAAAACAAAGCATATATGCTGGTGGTAAATGCCGGAAATATTGAAAAAGATTGGAATTGGGTAATGCGGCACAATACGGAAAACGTTGATATCCATAATATATCTGCCAAAACCTGCCTGCTGGCAGTGCAAGGCCCCAATGCCTGCAAAATTTTGCAGCCCCTTACACAAATCGATCTTCAGCAAATGAAATATTACACTTTTGCCAAGGGCGAATTTGCAGGCATTGATAATGTACTTATCAGCGCTACAGGATATACCGGTGCAGGCGGGGTGGAAATATATTTTGAAGATAAAAACGGAAACGCCGATAAAATCTGGGATATTATTATGGAAACAGGAATCCCTCACGGTTTAAAACCCGTTGGATTGGGGGCCAGAGATACCCTGCGGCTTGAAAAAGGATATTGTTTATATGGCAATGATATTGACGACAACACTTCACCAATAGAGGCCGGGCTTGGGTGGATCACAAAATTTTCCAAGAATTTTATTGGTAAATCTATTTTTGAAGAACAAAAGAAAACTGGTGTACAAAAAAAACTCATTGGTTTTGAAATGACAGACAAAGGTATTGCCCGCCACGATTATCCTATTTGCGATAAAGCAGGAAATGTTATAGGAAAAGTGACCTCCGGCACACAATCACCATTATTAGGAAAAGCAATAGGATTAGGCTATGTACAATCCCATTATGCAATTGTAGATACAGAAATTAACATTAGCATTAGAAATAATCTTATCAAAGCTAAAGTTGTTCAGATTCCCTTCTGTTAAGTATGTTTGCAGATGCTCAAGTAAAAAGATATGGCACAAATACATTTAACCACATTTATTGCCGCACCTGCCGAAAGAGTCTTTGATCTAAGCCGCAGTATCAATTTGCATAAGATTGCTTCTGTTTCTCATGAGGAAGCTATCGGAGGTACCACATCCGGGCTTATCGGGATTAATGAAACTGTTACCTGGCAAGCCAGCCATTTATTAAAAAACAGGCGCTTCAAGTCGGCCATTACAGAAATGCAAAGCCCTTTTATGTTTACAGACAAAATGCTTGAGGGGGATTTTCGCAGTTATCGGCATGAACACTATTTCAAAGCTATAGCCAATGGAACGATAATGATAGATCTCGTCAATTTTGAAACTCCGTATGGCATTGGGGGGAAATTGCTGAACAGGTTTTATTTGAAACTGTATTTGGAAAGGCTTTTGCAACATCGGAACAATGTAATAAAAGACTATGCTGAAACCACAAAGTGGAAATCAATATTAATTTAAATTTGCTCAATGGCGACACAATCAAAACCAACGTTATATACCTGTCTTTCCCCGGCATTACTAAATCTTTATTCGTTGGAAAACGCAATTGTCGTAATTATAGATGTTTTCAGGGCTACTTCTACAATCGCATCGGCCCTTCATAACGGCGCTAAATGCATCATCCCGGTGGATAGTGTTGCCAAAGCCATAGAAATTAGCAAAAAAATTGATGCCATAGCAGCCGGAGAACGCGATGGTAAAATAGCAGAAGGCCTGAAACACGGAAATTCCCCCCTCGAGTATACCCGTGACTTTATTGAAGGGAAGAACTTAGTATTGACAACAACAAACGGTACAAAACTATTGCAAATGGCGCTGGATAATAAAGCCGATACAATCATTGCCGGTTCTTTCCCCAACCTTAGTTCTGTTTGCAATTTTCTGACGAACAAAAAGAAAAATGTTGTTTTGGGCTGCGCAGGATGGAAAGACCGTTATAATATGGAAGATACTCTTTTTGCTGGTGCTGTAATCAACCGGATAAAAGAACATTTTACTATACATTGCGACAGCTCGCTAACCGCCGAAATACTTTACGAAAACAACAGGAACGATCTGTACGGTTTTGCACCCAAACTAACCCACTATCACCGCCTGGTAGAAAGATTTGGACTGATAGAAGATATCAGGTTCTGCCTTACCCCAGACATTGCAGATGTTTTGGCTATTTATGAAAGCGGAAAACTGGTCAAAAAACAAGCCGGATAAAGTTTTTTTTCAAAATAATCTTTCATTTATCTGCTCCCCGCTCACTTATTTTTCGTTACTTTTGCAACTTGCTCTTTTCGATCTGTCAATCCCTGGTCCGGGAGCAAAAAAGCAATTTAAAACAAATCGAGATTCACGTTGGCACTATCGCATCTTGTAAAATATATTTATAACACCGGAACAGATGAAGTGATCCGTAGAGCAAAAAAAATTTTTGCTTTAAGCCAGATCGATCTCGTAGACCACGATGAATTGATGAATTCCGTTGTGCTCCGGGTAAAAGACGACATGTACAATACTTATTACAAAGTAAGTATCTCCAAGTATAACGACCCAAAAGCCATTTCACTAAGATGTTCCTGCCCATACAATCTGGGAGAAATATGCCGACACGAAGCTGCCGCATTATTTCAATTACAGGAATTGATTGACAAAAATATGCTCGGTAACAGCAATGTGGAATATAATCAATTGCACACCGTTGCCAAAATGAAAAATATTGACCTCAAAATACTTCGCCTCCTTTCTTCTTCCGACATTTATAATGAAGCAGAAACTTTTCTGCGGTCAGATAAAGCGAATATATTATTTGCAGGAAATGAAAGAGTAGAAACCTCCATAGAAAAAGATAAAAATATTTTCAAGGTTGTAATCCAAAAAAACGACGAAAGGAATTTTGACACATCCTGCAATTGCCAGGAAAAAGGACACCCTATATGCGTACACAAGGCAATTGTTTTCTTACAACTGCTCAATTCACATGGACCCAATTATTTTGACACAATCCGAAACTGGGATAAAGAGAAAAACAAATTGCTGCAGATATATGGTTATTCATTGCAGGACGACCTTACAGGTAAATTTGAATTTGTTTATAAAGAAGGGAAGCCGTTCTTGAAAGTACTGGACCCCACTATAAAAAGAGTCTCGTTGCCCGTATCCGGCCTGATAATGCCAAAGGCAAACCCTTCGCAAAAACAGGAGGAAACGGAAGTAATAGATGAACCTGCGTTACATAACAGCAGCAAAGCCCTCGGCTTGGTCTTTAATTTCAATACGGATGCCTTCCCATATTTCTGTGTTGATGCAGTAATTGCCGAACCTGATGAAAACAGGAACAGGATTACCGGAAAAGTGGAAAAACTTGACCTCACAAAATATGTCAATACGGATATATTAAGCGAGGATGATAAAATATTGCTGCAACAAATCCGCAAGTTGCAACCTACTGAAATAAACAAATACCTTAATCGCAATTCTCCTTTCAGTGGCTTTTGGGAAAACATTATACATCATAATGGAGAAGAACTACCCGAAGAAACAAAATCACTTATTGCGGAATACCTACACCCGAAACTGAAAAAACTTTTTGAAGAACAATCTGAAAACCCTTTTGTTTTTCTACTCCCGAAACACAAACCATTTAAAACAGAAAACATGGTTGATGTTTCATTATATAAATATTGCATCGAACCTGTTTTTAAGATTGTTGCCAAAAACAATAATTTTGAAATGCTCTGCTTCGGTAATGTAAACGGGTCCGTACAACCCGTAACGGACAATGAATGCAACAACAGCCTGTTGTTTTTATATAATCATATTTTTTACCTCTGGCAAAAACCAGAAGATTCTTTACAAACGGAAAAATTCCTCAAAAACGAACCTGTTCGGTTAAGCAAAGAAAAATGGGCAGAGGAGATGCAGAAGCATATTCTGCCCCTCACTAAAGAATACAAAGTAGAGTTTGATAAATCATTGATAAAGGAAATTAAAAGCGGCGATCCTGAGGTAAAACTATTATTACAGGAAAAAGGGGAATACCTGTTGTTTCAACCCGTATTTAATTATAAAGGGTACGAAACACGAAGTACCGATAAAGATACCATCATTATACCCGAAGAAGACAGTATTCTTATCATATACCGGAATAAAGAAGCCGAAGAACACTTCATCAATAAATTATCATCGCTTCATTCGCATTTCATTCGCCCACAGGAAGGAAACAGCTTGGTATTAAAAGGGGCAGACGTATTACGCAATAACTGGTTCTTTCTCTTTGTGGATTCCATGAAAGAAATGAAAGTGCCGGTGTATGGGTTCGACAGCCTGAAAAATTTCCGTTTCAACACAGCAAGACCATCTACTCATATCCATGTCAGCAGCGGGGTCGATTGGTTCGATGCCCGGGTGGAAATAGACTTCGGAGGTCAGCGTGTTGGAATCAGCGATATAAAAAAAGCACTGGCGGCACGGCAGTCGTTTGTACAACTGAATGATGGCACTTTAGGTATTTTACCTGACGAATGGCTCAAAAGATATTCCCTTCTTTTCAAAGTAGGAGATGGCAAAAGCGACAAACTCCGTTTGTCGAAATATCACATGAGTATTATCGACGAATTATACGAAAACAGAGATGCCTCCGAACTCAGCTTTGCTCTCGACGAAAAATTTGAGCGACTTAGAGAATTCAAAAATATCCCCGAAACAGAACCACCTGATCACCTGCACCATATACTAAGGCCATATCAGACCGCCGGTTATCAATGGCTGAATTACCTGAATGATGTAGGCTGGGGCGGCATCCTGGCAGATGATATGGGCTTAGGGAAAACCGTACAGGCTCTTGCTATGCTGCATCATTACAAAACAAAAGAAGGCTCCCTGAAGGCTATT
>CAZKPH010000185.1:0-5134 GCA_964554605.1 uncultured Ferruginibacter sp. | reverse complement strand
GGCTTGCTAATAGAAAATGTAACAATAGCTGACAGCCCGAAGTGGCTTCGGCAAAAATTGAAAAGCATTGGGTTGAAACCGATTAATAATATTGTAGATATCACTAATTTTATTTTGCAGGAAACCGGCCAGCCTCTTCATGCATTTGACGCAGACCAGATCAAAGGACGACAGGTAATTATAAAAAACCTTACGGAAGGCACTCCCTTTGTAACGCTTGATGAAAAAGAAAGAAAGCTTTCTTCCGAAGACCTTATGATATGTGATACCGAAGGTGGAATGTGTATTGCCGGCGTATACGGAGGATTGCATAGCGGTGTACAGAAAAAAACAAAAAATATCTTTTTGGAGAGCGCATGGTTTCACCCTACCAGTATAAGAAAAACATCTATCCGGCATAGCTTGCGTACTGATGCTGCCTCCCGTTTTGAGAAAGGAGTTGATATCAGCAATACTGTAAATGTGCTGAAAAGAGCTGCTCTTCTTATTACAGAATTGGCAGGTGGCAAAATAAATACAGATATTATCGATATTTATCCCCAACCCAGGGATAAAACCGAAATAGCATTGAAGTACCACTATCTCAAGAAACTAAGTGGCAAAAACTACCATGCAGATACGATTAAGAATATACTGATTGGGCTTGGTTTTGAAGTAATCAAGGAGGGCATTGACGACATAAGGGTAGCAGTTCCTTTCAGCAAACCGGATGTAACAATCCCCGCAGATGTCGTTGAAGAAATTATGCGAATAGACGGATTAGATAATATTGATATCCCGACAGCTATTACAATTACACCAGCCATTGAAACCTTATCAGAAGAGAGTGCGCTTAGTGAAAAAACTGCCAGTTATCTTGTTGGGCTGGGATTTAATGAAATCTTTACCAACAGTATCACTAACAGCGCATATTATTCGGATGAAGAACGCTCAGTAGCTGTTAAAATGATAAATAGCCTCAGTGCAGAACTTGATATCTTAAGGCCAGACATGATAGAGACAGGCTTGGAAAGTGTAGCCTATAACCTGAACCGGAAAAATAACGATCTCAGATTTTTTGAATTTGGTACCACATACAAAACTTCAGAGATAGGGAAATATTCTGAACAAAAACATCTAAGCTTGTACATAACCGGTGTACTGAATGCTGACAGTTGGAAAGTAAAAGCGGTCAAAACTGATTTTTTTTATAGTAAAGGAGTATGCGAACGGATACTGGCCTTGTTAGGATTAAAGATTTCTTCTTATTCGCCAGCTACAGACCCAAGGCTCAACAGTGCATTTCAAGTTAAAATGAAAAATAATGCAATTGCTATACTGGGTACAATAAATAAGAAAACACTGGACAGGCATGGAATTAAACAGCCAGTATTTTTCATTGACATAAATTGGTCTGATGCTTTAAGCATGGCCGGCAAAATGAAATTGGAATTCAGGGAAATACCTAAATTCCCAAATATTCAAAGGGATCTTGCGTTAGTTGTTGATAAGAATATCCGCTACGAGGAAATTGAAAAAACTACGCATGCACTTAAGATCAATAAATTAAAAAGTATTAAATTGTTCGACATTTTCGAAAGTGAAAAAATAGGTCCAGGCAAAAAATCAATGGCAGTAAATTTTGTTTTCTCGGATCAGGAAAAAACAATGACGGATAAAGAAATCGATTCTATAATGTCCAGGCTGATTACCGCCTATGAAAAAAACCTGCAGGCTGAAATTAGAAAATAAACAGGAAAGTATCTGCATATGAGCGAATTTGAAGAAAACATAAAAAGTTTTTCAGGAAAATTTCAACAATTGTTGAAACAATACCGCCATCTGCAAAAAGAAAACCAACAACTGAATGCTGATATTAAAAATGCAAAAAAACAATTGTCCGAAAGTAAAGAACAGTTAAGGCTACTTATTGAGCAGGTTGCAGTTTTAAAATCTACACGCAGTAATTTGGACGAAACTGATAAAAAGGCTTTTGAAAAACATATTAACCAGTATATAAGGGAAATTGATAAATGTATTTCCCTCTTAGCGGAATAAACAATTATATGTCTGACCTGATTCCTATCAATATTGTCATTGGCGACAGAACCTATCGTATCAAAACCGATCCGGAAGATGAGGAAGTGATAAGACGCACCATCAAACTAATCAATGAAAAAATCATTGAATTCAAAACACAGTTTGCCGGTAAGGATATGCAGGATTATATTGCGATGGTTATGTTATGGTATGCAACTCAATCTACCGGTAGCAACCAGCTTGCAATGGAAAAAGAATTGAGTGGCATATTACAAAAGATGGAACAAAAGCTCGATGAGGTTCTTTAGCACTATCTTCACCATTTAACTTTCCTATAGAATGATAAAACGCCTGGACTTTTGCATATATGTGGCATTATATTTTTTTTTATGCCCAGAAAGCATATTTGCACAAAGCATTGCTATAGATGGAAGGTTTGACGATTGGGGAAAAATGCCCTGTACATATACCTCTGATCCTGTTGCGGATGGCAGCGGACTCGACTTTACGGCTCTATATATTACAAATGACGAGACGAATTTATATATTCGGATTGAAGTAAACGACAGTACCAATATTTCCGACAGCAATAATGTTTACCTAAATATTGATGGCGATAATAATAGTTCAACCGGATATTCAACCAATGGAATAGGCGCTGAACTTGGATGGAGGCTTGGCTACCGATACGGATTCTATTACCACGGATCTTACAAAGACACTATCTATGCAGGGCAATTGGGCATCGTTGGGTTGCCTACCTACAAGAGTAAGATTTTTGAAATTGCCATCAGCCGTAATGCACTACTGGCAACCGGGGTAAAACTGTTTACATCTGATACCATCAGGCTGAATTTCTCAAATGGAGTGCAACAGGGAGACATGATGCCCGATTACGGAAAAAAAATTATATATATTTTCAATAACACCTCACGTTCCGGGTTTTCTCCTTTGAATATAGATAAATGTAACCCCGCCTACATTCGCCTGATGAGCTATAATGTTTTATACGATGGATTGAAAGATACTGCCAGGATAAGATCTTTTGAGAGAATATTTAAAGCTATAAACCCTGATATTATCATATTGAATGAATGTACCAATACTACCTATACGCAGGCTAAATTATTGTTAGACAGCTGGTTGCCAATAAGTACCGGCTGGACATGCTATAAAGTAGACCCGGGAAATATTATCTGTTCCCGGTTTCCTGTACTATATGCAAAAAATATATCTTTTCGCAAAGCGACTTTTGCATTTATTGACCTTCCCACGGGTTACCAGTCGGATCTGGTGGTTATTGGCACACATCTTTACCCCGGGGGAGACGGAGATACCGTCAGACAACGGGAATCCGATGTAATTGCAGCTTTTATAAGAGACATGAAAGCAGGCACCACAGCCTATAATGTTCCCGTTAATACCCCATTCTTAATTGCCGGCGATTTTAATATGGTAAACAGTTTTAATCCGTTAAATACGTTACTAACAGGAAATATTGTAAACACAAGCCTATATGGCACCGCAGGGCCACCCGATTGGAATAATATGCCCCTGGCAAGCGCTCCGGCTTACATTGCGGACAGGAATATGGCCTATACGTGGCGAAATCAAAGCGCTACCAACAAGTCATGGCCAGGTAAACTGGATTATATCCTCTATTCATCTTCCTGTATAACGGTAAAAAAATGTTTCGTTTTACAATCAGAGCAGATGAATACATCCCGATTGACACAATATGGTTTAAACGCAACAGATAATCTTATTGCAAGCGATCACCTGCCAATTGTGGCCGATCTTCAAATATCTTATTCCCCTGCCTCCTACCAGGCTTTGCAATGGAATGGCCAGGCGGATACCACATGGGAAAATCCGTTGAACTGGAACTGCAATATTTTGCCAGACAAATGGAGTGATGTAATTATCCCTGCCGGTGTGCCGCATTTTCCATATATAAGCACTGATACGGAAATTCATAGCATCCATCTTAACAATAGCAGCTATCTGCAGGTAAAACCCGGCGTGAAATTTATTTTGAACGGGAAATAGCTCCTCCGTCTCGCTTTTCTACAATTTACCTAAATGTTACCTTCATTATCCATGGATATTGAAGTATACACCAAACAAATTTCCTATCTTCGCTCATTAACTATTTTGCTCCATATATCTAATATATAAAGTGGGTAAAGAGAAGATTTTACAGAATTAGAAACGTTTTTAAACAAAAAATTTCAATGGAACCGAATATATTTTCTGTTATCGCAGGTGCTGTAGCCCTGGTATTGGGCATAGTGCTGGGTAAGTTTATTTTTGCCAAAAACACACAAAAAAAGATCGATGAGGCCCAACAACAGTCGCAAACCATTCTCAGAGAAGCTGAATTAAGGGCTGAAACAATAAAAAAAGAAAAAGAACTGGAGGCTAAGGAGAAATTTGTACAACTGAAAGCCAGCCACGACAGGGAAGTTTTGCAACGCAATCAAAAGATTATTGAAGCGGAAAACCGTATTAAGCAAAAAGAACAAAGCATAAGCCAGAAAGAAAGTAACCTGGATAAACAATCAAAAGAAAATGAGGCGATCAAAGAAACGCTTAACAGGCAAATCGAAGTAGTAAATGCCAAACGTACAGAACTGGAAAAACATCAGGAAGAGCATATCCGCAGGCTTGAAAAAGTGGCCAATTTATCGGCGGAAGAAGCTAAAACCCAATTAGTGGAAAGCCTGAAACAGGAAGCCCAGACTGCAGCAGTAGCCTTACAACAGGAAATTATTGAAGAAGCAAAACTGAAAGCAAATAAAGAAGCTCGCAAAATTGTTATCCAGACTATTCAGAGAACAGCTGCTGAACAGGCTATTGAGAACTCAATCACCGTATTTAACCTGGAAAGCGACGAAATTAAAGGTTCTATTATTGGCAGGGAAGGCCGTAATATCAGAGCAATCGAAGCTGCCACAGGAGTTGACCTTATCGTGGATGATACTCCGGAAGCCATCGTACTCTCATCATTTGATCCTCTCAGAAGAGAAGTAGCAAGACTTTCCCTGCAAAGACTTGTTACAGACGGAAGAATACACCCTGCCAGAATTGAGGAAGTGGTGGAAAAAACAAAAAA
>CAZKPH010000184.1:0-5153 GCA_964554605.1 uncultured Ferruginibacter sp. | reverse complement strand
ATCTACTTCCTGAAAGGCGTCGGTACCCAGCAGGTGGGCAAATACCTGGCCGGTAATACATACCAGGGGTGTACTATCTATCATGGCATCGGCAAGCCCTGTAACCAGGTTGGTAGCGCCGGGGCCGCTGGTAGCAAATACGACACCTACCTTGCCAGACACACGAGCATAGCCCTGCCCTGCATGAATACCGCCTTGTTCATGGCGTACAAGTACATGGGTAAGTTTTTCTTTGTAATCGTACAAAGCATCGTAAATGGGCATGATAGCACCGCCCGGGTAACCAAAGATAGTATCAACGCCTTCGGCAATAAATGACTCCAGTACTGCCTGCGAACCGGTAAGTTTTTTTATGGTATTTTTTTTCGGTTGCGTTGCAGTTGTTGTGTTTATATCAAGATTTTGCATAACAATCATTTTTTATTTTGAAATAGATCCCAGTATTGCCAGCAACCTCCCCTATATCGGACAGGTCATTCATCCGTAACACATCCTTCAGCTGCTGTTTTTACAAACCTGGCGTATTTGTATAAGACACCGCTGGTAGCTTTAGGCGCAGGTTTTTTCCATTTTGCCCTCCTGGCTGCAATTTCCTTTTCATCTACTTTGAGTGTGAGCGCATTATTTACAGCATCTATCTCAATTATGTCATTATCTTCCACCAATGCAATCAGTCCGCCGTCATAAGCTTCGGGAGTGATGTGACCAACAACAAAGCCATGCGTACCACCGCTGAAACGGCCATCGGTTATCAGGGCAACAGTTTTACCGAGCCCTGCACCAATGATAGCCCCTGTTGGCTTTAGCATTTCGGGCATCCCTGGCCCCCCTTTGGGCCCGATGCCCCTGATGACCACAACGTCGCCAGCATGTACACGGCCTTCGGAAATCCCTTTGATTACTTCGTGTTCCCCTTCAAAAACCCTGGCGGTTCCTTCAAACCTTTCGCCTTCTTTTCCACTGATCTTAGCTACACTGCCACCTTCGGCGAGATTGCCATATAATATTTGCAAATGTCCTTGTGGTTTTAACGGAGTTTCTAATGGCATTACAACTTTCTGTTTGTCAAAATCCAGATCAGGGACATCCTGCATGTTCTCTGCAATTGTTTTGCCTGTAACGGTAAGGCAATCGCCATGCAACATTCCTTTGCTTAACAGGTATTTCATAACGGCAGGCACACCGCCAATTTTGTGCAAATCTTCCATCAGGTATTTACCGGAAGGTTTGAAATCGGACAGTACGGGTGTCTTATCGCTGATACGTTGAAAATCATCCTGTGTAAGATCCACGCCAATCGTACGTGCCATTGCTATCAGATGCAGTACGGCATTTGTGCTTCCCCCCAATACCATTACCACTACAATTGCATTTTCAAATGCTTTTTTAGTCATAATGTCTTTGGGTTTGATATCTTTTTCTATCAGCAGCCTGATGGCTTCGCCAACGGATGCACATTCTTTCTTTTTATCGTCGCTCAAAGCGGGGTTAGAGGAAGAGTACGGGAGGCTCATTCCCAGCGCTTCGATAGCACTGGCCATTGTATTAGCTGTATACATACCGCCGCATGCACCCGCACCCGGACAAGCATGCTGAATGATGCCTTTAAAGTCATTATCATTAAGGTTACCGGCAATTTTCTGCCCGAGTGCTTCAAATGCAGAAACAATATTAAGGTCTTCACCTTTATAATGCCCCGGGGCAATAGTGCCACCATAAATCATTATAGCCGGCCGGTTCAAACGCCCCATTGCGATGATTGACCCCGGCATGTTTTTGTCGCAACCGGGTATTGCTATCAATGCATCATAATATTGTGCGCCGGCATTGGTTTCGATACTGTCGGCAATAACATCCCTGCTTACCAGGCTGTAACGCATCCCATCTGTACCCATACTAATACCGTCGCTTACGCCAATTGTATAAAAACGCAAGCCCAGTAACCCTTTCGTTGTATCCACGCTTTGCCTGACACTGGTAGCCAGATCATTCAGGTGCATATTACAGGGGTTCCCATCCCACCCCATACTGACTATGCCCACTTGTGCTTTTGCGAAGTCTTCTTCTTTGAAGCCAATAGCATAATACATGGCCTGTGCATGTGGTTGTGTTTCATCCTGTGTTAGGGTTTTACTGTACTTGTTGATTTCCATTTCTTATAATTTAATCGTTATTATTTTTCAAAGGTTGGTGCAAAGCCTGTTATATAATCGTCGATTTTCTCAGTTCCACATTTTCCTGATTCACATCGCCGGATATTCTTCCACTGATATGGTCACTGATCATTTCACCAATGGTGGAAGTAAAATAAAAATTGATAGGATCAATATCCTTGGTAACAAAGACATTCTGTATTGTCCACTCTACGGCCTTCTTTATGGCTGCAGCTTCTTCTTTCAACCCAAAATATTCCAGCATCATGGCGGCAGAAAGAATAGAACCGACAGGATTGGCAATATCCTTACCGGCAGCCTGTGGGTACGATCCATGAATAGGCTCGAACAAAGCAGTTGTATTGCCCATGGATGCTGAAGGCAGGAGGCCTACCGACCCACTGATTACACTTGCCACTTCGCTCAGTATATCACCGAACATATTTTCGGTGAGTACCACATCAAACTGCTGCGGGTTCACTATCAACTGCATCGCCGAATTATCAATATAAAGGCAATTGAGTTTTACATCGGGATACTGGCTGCTCATATCCTGTACCACTTTGCGCCATAATTTGGAAGTAACCAGCACATTCGATTTGTCAAGCAATGTCAGTTTTTTTCTGCGTTGCTGGGCAGCTTTGAAAGCCAGATGAGCGATTCTTTCTATTTGTTCTTTTGTGTACTCACAGGTTTCGGATGCCCAGGTCACTTCTTCATTCATTCTTTTTTCACCAAAATATATCCCTCCTGTTATTTCACGAAAAATTATAAAATCCACTCCTTCCAATACTTTATCCCGGAGTGGCGATAAGTGATTCAGGGAAGGATAGTTACTCACCGGACGGATATTAGCAAACAGTTCCAGTTCTTTTCTCAACTGAAACAACCCCTGCTCGGGACGCACTTTTGCCAATGGGTCATTATCGTATTTAGGATGCCCGATAGCTCCAAACAGTATTGCGTCGCTGTTATGGCAGGCTTCTATTGTTTCATCCGGCAAAGGCACTCCTGTTTTCTCAATGGCTTCTGCCCCCATGGAGCAGAACCTATAGTTGAAATTGTGCGAATATTTTTCCGCAACGGCATTCAATACTTTCAATGCCTGCTGGGTAACTTCGGGGCCTATGCCATCGCCTAATATTACTGCAATGTTTTTTTCCATATTATTGATACTCCTTACGGAGTTTTATTTTAAGCAGGTTAAGCAGTAACGGAACGGTAATAATCTGCGATCATATGCAGATCTTCCTCTACAACTTCTTTTTTGATATCAGCCACTTTCAGGAACTGTTCGTACAAAGAGTCTATATCCTTTTTATCGAATTGGTACCCTATTTTCTGTAAGCGGTGAGCCAAAGCGCTTCTGCCGCTGCGTGCCGTAAGTACAATCTTCGATTCCGCCGCACCTACATCTTCCGGATTAATAATCTCATAAGTAAGTGCATCTTTCAGAAATCCATCCTGATGAATACCGGAAGAATGTGAAAACGCATTGGCCCCCACAATAGCCTTGTTGGCCTGTACCGGCATGCGCATTGTATCTGATACCAATTGGCTGATCGGGTTCAGAAGGCGGGAATTGACATTGGTATAGAACCCAATATCCTTGTGCTGTTTAATAATCATCACTACTTCTTCCAGCGAGGTATTCCCGGCACGTTCGCCTAACCCGTTTATCGTACATTCTATCTGGCGGGCACCGTTGATAATACCCGAAATGGAATTGGCTGTGGAAAGCCCCAGGTCATCGTGGCAATGGCACGATATCACAGCTTTATCAATATTGGGTACATTATTTTTCAGATATGCTATTTTTTCCCCGTACTGATGCGGAAGGCAATACCCTGTCGTATCCGGGATATTCACCACGGTAGCACCCGCAGCAATAACTGCTTCCACTACCCGTGCCAGGTATTCGTTTTCTGTACGTCCTGCGTCTTCTGCATAAAACTCTACATCGTCCACAAGGTTCCTTGCCCACGTAACACATTGCCTAGCCCTTGCCAGTATATCTTCCCTGTTAGAATTGAATTTGGATTTGATATGAAAATCTGAAGTCCCGATTCCGGTATGGATACGGGGACGCCTGGCGTGCTTCAGTGCGGCAGCGGCCGTTTCAATATCTTTTTGTACGGCACGGCTAAGCCCGCAAACTGTAGCATTCTTTATCACTTTGGCAATTTCATTTACGGACAGAAAATCACCGGGAGATGAAATGGGGAAACCCGCTTCAATAATATCTACACCCAGTTCCTCGAGCTTTATTGCCAGTTCAATCTTTTCCTGCGTATTCAATTTACAGCCAGGGACTTGTTCGCCATCACGAAGGGTTGTATCAAATATAAAAATCTTGTTATCTGCCATATAATCTTAATGAATGTTACATAATAAGGTTAAAAATTTTAATTTTGGTTACCTTATAAAAAGGCAAGCAATCGAGTAGACGAATGTAAAGGCAATCCGGTAAAAAAAATAACCAAAAATTAATGGAATTACGCCATATAAACGCCCTTAAGGGGGCTCATATTCAGGCCAGTAAAGGAATTTAACGTTTATAAATTACGATGCCCAACCGCAGTACAGACCCGTTATTTCAGTTGATAAAATCGCTTGAGAAAAGCGAAAAGCGGAATTTTAAGCTTTATATCAACCGGAACTCCTCGTCGGAGGAGTTGAAGATCGTTCAGCTTTTCGACGCTATGGACAAGATGGACGATTACGATGAGCCGACATTGCTCCGCAAAAACCCCAATATCAAAAAACAACAGATCAGCAACCTTAAAGCCCATCTTTACAGGCAGATACTCACCAGCCTTCGACTTATCAACGATTCTTCCAATATTGATATCCAACTGCACGAAATGCTGGATAATGCCCGTATCCTGTACAACAAAGGCCTGTATATGCAAAGCCTGAAAATACTCGACAAGATGAAGGAACTGGCAAAGGCAAACAATCAGCTTACCTACTTGCAACAGGGCTTATTTTTCGAAAAAA
>CAZKPH010000183.1:0-5172 GCA_964554605.1 uncultured Ferruginibacter sp. | reverse complement strand
AATTTTTTTTGTATACTCATATTTGCCTGTTGTTCGGTTACTGCAATAGGTTGATTTTTAAATACATCTTCCATGCCCTTTTTCAGCAAGGCATTGTTTACAGTTTCGACGCCCTGGTCTTTCAGGTTAAAAGCAATATTCACCCCAAGAGAATAGTAGAAACTGTCCAGGGATGTTTTTAAAATCGTGGCCTGCGGCGTTGCTTTAGGCACAGCCGGGGCCTTGACCGGTTTTACCTTCACGGCCTGGGCCGAAATGGAAGCAGAAAGCAGCAAGGCTGCGCTAAAAACGAATAAATACTTCTTCATTGTATTGTTTTTTTATATAAAATTATTCTTCTCGCATATCTTTTCCTGTAAGATGTATGAACACATCCTCCAGATTTGCCGACTTTACTTGTTTAGGCCTTTCAAACCCTGTAGCCACAAGATGATCTATCAGATTATCCGGCGTATCCATTGCAATAATCTTACCTTCATCCATAATGGCAATCCTGTCGCATAACTGCTCCGCTTCATCCATATAGTGAGTAGTAATGATTACCGTAGTCCCTTTTTGCCGGATATCCCTTATAAGGTCCCAGAGGCTCCTGCGGGCCTGAGGGTCCAGGCCTGTTGTAGGTTCATCCAGGAAAACGATACGAGGCTTATTGATCAGTGTTGTTGCAATTGAAAAGCGTTGTTTCTGCCCGCCACTCAGTTGCTTATATTTAGCCGTTGCTTTATCAGTAAGGTTTACCAGCCCCAGCAGGCCTGTAACATTTACCGGTTCATTATACAACCCCGAGAAAAGCCGTATTAGTTCTGTAAGGCTCAGGCCAGGGTAATAGCCGGACGATTGCAATTGCACACCTATTATCTTTTTAATATCATCCTTTCGTTCATCAAGGTCCATCCCGGCAACGATAACCTCCCCCCCGGTTTTTTCCCGGAGTGTTTCAATTATCTCAAGCGTAGTAGACTTCCCCGCTCCGTTCGGGCCAAGTAACCCGAATATTTCCCCTTCATTCACTTCAAAAGAAATACCTTTTACGGCTTCAAACTCACCGTATGTTTTTTTTAGCCCCTTAACAGATATTATACTATTTCCCATTATACGATCCCGGTAATACTCCCTGTTTTTTCAAAATTGTAATCGGCAATAAACTTGCAAATAATAGAGTAATTTGACTAAGATTAACGAATTTTGCCGTCCGAATCCATTCGGCTAAATTAAATGAATTAACGCAATCAACCCAATACTAATGAAGGTTTTTAAATTTGGCGGCGCCAGTATCTGCGATACGGATAAGATAAAGAATGTAGCCTCCATCCTGCAGAATTTTAATAAGGAAAAAATACTTGTGGTAATCTCTGCCATGGGAAAAACAACTAATGCCCTGGAAAAAGTGGCTGAAGCATTTTATAGTGGCGATAAAGATAATGCCCTCTCCCTTTTCCATGATATTAAAAAAAATCATTTGGACACTGCGGCATCCTTATCCGGAACCCCTGTAACGGAATTAGCAGATATATTTACAGAAATTGAATGGCTCCTGCACGACAATCCTGTTCGTGAATATGATTATTACTACGATCAGGTCGTATGCAGCGGCGAACTGATGAGTACTGCTATTGTAAATCATTATCTAAGATCGATCGGGCAAAATTGTTGCTGGGTGGATGTAAGGGATATTTTCAAAACTGATGATACATACCGTGATGCCATTATTCAATGGGAAGAAACTTCCGAAAGGATACAAAAAAACGTACTCCCCCTCTTCAACCAATATAACATAGTAATTACACAAGGTTTTATAGGATCAACGGATGAAAATGAAAGTACAACATTGGGAAGAGAAGGCAGTGACTACAGCGCTGCTGTTTTTGCTAATATTATGAATGCAGATAGCCAGACAATCTGGAAAGATGTTGATGGCGTCATGAACGCCGACCCGAGAAAATTTCCCGATGCTCGTATTATCCGGCAACTTAGTTTTAAAGAAGCCGTAGAAATGACTTACTACGGAGCATCCGTAATCCACCCGAAAACCATCCAACCATTACAGAATAAGAATATCCCGCTACATGTAAGATGCTTTTTAGCCCCGAACGCCGAAGGCACAATAATTTCAAATGATATACAGGCAGAGGCGCTTCCACCGATTATTGTGGTAAAAGAAAATCAGGCATTGTTGCAACTAAGCTCAAAAGATTTCTCCTTTGTAGAAGATAAATTAGTCGCATACCTGCATGAATTGTTTACCGAAGTAAGGATAAGGCCGAATATAACACAAAACGGGGCTATCAGTTTATTGTGTGGGTTTGATGACAGGCCGGATAAGATTGAGAAACTAGCCATTGCTGCTTCCGGATCATTTGACGTATCCGTAGAAAGAAACCTGGAACTAATGACAATCAGGCATTATAATGCGGAAATCATAAACGAGCTTACCAAAGGAAGGAAATGCCTGTTAGAACAAAAAACCAACGATACGATACAAATGATCTTGCGGTAAGCGAAAACCGTCAGGCTGCTTTATTTTTACTGCCGATAACAGCCTTACGATGTTCCAGTCCCCATGTCACCATACTGTCCAGTACATGATTCAATAATTTACCTGAAGTAGTCAGTTCATATTCAACGGCTACAGGTATTGTATCGTAAACGGTTCTTTTTACAATGCCATTCATTTCCAGTTCTTTCAACTCCTTCGAAAGCATCCGGGGTGTAATCTTCGGTATCAACCGTTCCATCTCCTTAAACCTCTTTTTACCATACAGCAAAGTGCCTATTATCGGCAGTTTCCATTTACCCTGTATTACATTCATCGTATCATTGATGGCTAATACATATTGAGAGGAACAACTCTTTATCTTATGCAATTGATTCACGCAGCTCATAAATATTTTTTAGAGTTAGTATACTAAACTATAGTGGTATACTTTAGTATACCGGTTACTAATATATAGCAAATATAAGTACTTTTGCTTCTACAAAAAAATTAGACTTATGGACATAATTGAAAGACTGAACTGGCGGTATGCCACTAAAGCCATGACCGCAGAAAAAGTACCACAGGAAAAAGTAGACCGCATCCTGGAGGCAGCCAGGCTGGCACCTTCATCCAGCGGGCTACAACCTTACGAAATCATTGTAATTACAAATGATGAATTAAAGGAAAAAATCAAAGCGCTTGCGTGGAACCAGGAACAGGTAACTTCTTGCTCCCACCTGCTTATCTTCGCCGCATGGGATACATATACCCCCGAAAGGATTAACGAATTTTTTGACCGCAGTATTTCCGAACGTGGGTTCTCTAATGAAGGCCTCGAAAACTACCGGCAACGGCTATTGAGTTCGTACCCGCTACGGCCAGCGGAAGAAAATTTCAATCACGCTGCCAAACAGGCTTATATTTCATTCGGGCTGGCTATTGCTGCTGCTGCATTTGAAAATATAGATGCTACCCCCATGGAAGGGTTCGACCCTGCCGCATTAGATGAATTACTGGGATTCAGGCAAAAAGGGCTGAGAAGTTGCCTGCTGCTTCCGTTAGGATACCGGGACACAAAGAACGACTGGCTCCTGCCTTTGAAAAAAATCAGAAGGAGCAAAGAAAATTTTATCACCACTATTAAATAAAAAAACAATGAAGAAAATACTATTAGCTGCATTTGCGATACTGAGCGCCGCCACCGTTTCTGCTCAAAAATGGGACCTTGATAAGGCTCATGCCAAACTTGGTTTCTCCGTCAGCCACCTTGTTATTTCAGATGTGGACGGAAACTTTAAAAATTTTGATGCCTCTATCGTTACCAAATCCGTGGCGGATTTTACCGGAGCTGTTTTTACGCTTACCGCCCAGATAAGCAGTATCAATACAGATAATGAAAAAAGAGACACGCACCTGCAGAGCCCGGATTTTTTTGATGCGGCCAAATATCCCATGCTGTCCTTTACCAGCACCAGTGTAAAAAAAGTAAAGGCTAATTTATATTCCATTACTGGCAACCTTACTATTCATGGAGTTACCAAACCATTGACTTTCACTGCCACAATCAATACAGCAATACACCCTATGACAAAGAAAAACTTTGCTGCCGTACTGGCTACAGCCAAGATCAAAAGAAGTGATTTCGGCATAGGTACTGCCTATAACAGCGCCATGGTCGGAGACGAGATCAGGATAGATGCAAAAGGAGAATTCGGTATCGAATAATAAATCCCGCTTTTTGTTCATTATAAATGCACGGGTACCGTGCATTTTTTGTTTTTTTGTACAAAGAAAATGTGTAATTTTATCGCCCATGCGGCAGTAGCTCAGTTGGTAGAGCATTAGCTTCCCAAGCTAAGGGCCGAGGGTTCGAATCCCTTTTGCCGCTCCAGGAACAAATCTTTGTTCAATACTTTGTAAAGCCTCTGCCTGCAGAGGCTTTAGCATTATCCCTGCTCCTATTATTTTTAATACCGATGCAACCCTTGTTGTTACCTTGCCCTCTTGTCTTTATTCTACAATTTTAAAACAAAGGATATGCATATTTTTTTACAAATTGCTGCCGCCTCGGAGCAAACAATGCACATAGCTGAAAAATTCAAAGATATGGCTATAGAATACCTTCCTAAATTACTAGGAGCCATCATACTTTACCTGGCAGGCTCCTGGGCTATTGGAAAGATCGCCTCCCTGATGAGAAAAGCAATGGCCATAAAAAATTACGACCCGTCACTACAATCATTTCTTTCGTCACTTACAAAAACATTGCTAACCATTTTACTCATACTTACCATTTTCGGTATGCTAGGTGTCAACCTAACCGCTTTTGGCGCCCTGCTGGCAGGTGTAGGCATCGCAATCGGTGCAGCTCTCAATGGTTCACTTGGCAATTTCGCCGGAGGCGTTATGCTCCTTACATTCAAGCCATTTAAAGTCGGCGACCTGATCGAAGCACAAGGCCAAACCGGCGTTGTTAAAGAGTTAGGAATATTCAATACTATACTGCTCTCCCCCGAAAACAAAACTATCATTCTGGCAAACGGAAGCCTCTCCACAGGTACAATTATCAACTATACCAGCCACGGTAGCCTTCGGGTCGATATCGTAATGAATATTGCACCAGACCAGGATATAGATAAAGCAAAAAAAATTGCAGCGACATCCGTACTGCAATTATCCCAAGTACTTCGGACACC
>CAZKPH010000182.1:0-5189 GCA_964554605.1 uncultured Ferruginibacter sp. | reverse complement strand
TGACAGGATCGTACAGGCAGGTGGGTATATTTCGGTAAATACCGGAAATGCCCAGGATGCCAATTGTATACCTATTGATAAAAAAGATGCAGATGATGCTTTTATGGCGGCAGCTTGTATTGGTTGTGGCGCTTGTGTGGCAACTTGTAAGAACGGAAGCGCCATGTTATTTGTCAGCGCAAAGGTATCTCAATTAGCATTGTTACCGCAGGGTACGCCAGAGAAAGAATCCAGAGTTTTGAATATGGTTGCCCAAATGGATAAAGAAGGTTTCGGTAACTGTACGAATACTTATGCCTGTGAAGTGGAATGCCCTAAGGGTATTTCCGTTGCAAATATTGCCAGAATGAACCTGGAATACCTGAAAGCCGGGCTTACTACTGAAAGCTAATGGCGCCCCCATTATGTATAAATATTTGATAAACCTTCAGCAATGAAGGTTTTTTTTTGCAGCAAACTTCACATTTACCGTCTCTTATTCAGGAAATGCTAACTTTAAAATAAAATAACAATATTGTACCGGGGCAGGATATACTTTACGTTACTATTGGCGATGGCAATAACAACCGGTTATGCCCAGTTTGGTACTGTATCCAATCTCAGGACAAAGAAAATATCATTAACGGGTAATAAACAGTTACTGGATACCCTGAGTATAGTACCCAATACTGTAATAGTGAGAGGGGTGCCAGATTCTGCCTTTCAGGTGGACTATGTGAATGCTTCAATACGTTTTTTGAGAAAAGATGTGCCGGATAGTGCCGAAATATTATACAGAGTATATCCATATAAGTTCAACAGGGTTTATTATCATCTGAATTACGATAGTATTCGAAATAATTTTATTTCCGAAAAGCCATATGTATACCGCCCTGATAGTAAAAGTGCCAATAATTTGTTCGATTTCGGGAGCCTTAATTACAGTGGTAGCTTTGGCAGAGGGATAACTTTCGGGAATAGCCAGGATGCTGTTGTTAATTCCAGCCTGAACCTTCAATTGAGCGGGATTATCGGAGACAGCCTGGAATTGCTGGCGGCTATTACCGACAATAATATACCGATACAGCCGGACGGCAATACCCAGAGTCTTAGTGACTTTGATAAGGTATTGTTGCAGGTTCGTAAAAAAGTCTGGCAGGTTAGTTTGGGAGATATCGACCTGCGCCAGTCACAGAATTATTTTCTGAATTTCTATAAACGGCTTCAGGGGGTATCTTATAGTACTGCCGGCAGGCTGAATGGTAATGTAACGCATTCCCTTTTACTGAGCGGAGCAGTAGCAAAAGGGAAGTTTAACACGAATACACTTACTCCTACAGAAGGGAACCAGGGGCCATACCGTTTGCATGGCGCCAATAACGAGCTTTATTTTATTGTGCTGGCCGGAACGGAAAGAGTATATATGGATGGTGCGTTATTACAGAGAGGCGAGGATCAGGATTATGTTATCAATTATAATACGGCAGAGATCACATTTACGCCGAAAAGAATGGTTACAAAAGATAAGCGAATACAAGTAGAGTTCGAGTATGCCGACAGAAATTTCCTTAACTCTACCCTGTATGCTTCTGAGCAGCTCAATTTTAATAAAAAATTCTCATTGAATGTAGGTGTATATTCCAATCAGGATGCCCGGAATTCTTCGATAGACCAGTCATTGGATGACAAACAAAAGCAATTCCTGGCAGATGTAGGAGACGGTATCGATACGGCCTATTACATGGTTGCTGTGAGAGATACTTTTTCGTCTGGTAAAATATTATACAAGAAAATCGATACACTTTATAATGCATCAATACACGACTCCATATTTGTACAATCTTCTTCAGTTGCTGATGTATTGTATTCTGTTTCCTTCACATATCTTGGCCCGGGAAACGGGAATTATGTACAGGATAATACGGCAGCGAACGGAAAGGTGTTTAAATGGGTGGCCCCTGCTGATAATAAGAAAAACGGCGACTGGCAGCCTGTGGCATTGCTCGTAACACCCAAGAAACAGCAGATTGCCAATATATCTACAGTTTATCGGTTTAATAACAATGCGTCTGTTAAAACGGATATCGCCGTAAGCAAATATGATATTAACCTTTTTTCACGGAAGGATAAAAATGATGATAATGGCATAGCTGCAAAAGTACAGTACCTGCAGGAAGGGAAAACGGTCAGTGTATTTAAACACTTGATGCGGTGGCAGTCGGCTGTTGGGTATGAATATGTACAGAAGAATTTCAAGCCCCTGGAAAGGTTACGTAATGTGGAGTTCAATCGGGATTGGGGTATAACGAACCTTACAGACCCTGTTGATGAACATCTGGCGAATGTTTCACTGGGATTAATAGGGAAGACTGGCAATAAGCTAAATTATGAGGTTGTTAACTATCGGAGAAGTGATACATATAATGCCTTCCGGCATTTATTGTCATATAATGCAACACGGGGTACATGGAAGGTTATCGATGCAGTAAGTATGACACATATTAGTACCGGTCAACAAAAAGGAGTTTATATTCGCCCTTCTGCAGAGATAAGTAAAATAATAAACAAGTGGCACCGTTTACAAACGGGAATAAGTTATTCCGGCGAGTATAATCGTCAGCGTGATAAAATAACGGATACGCTTATCTCGTCGAGTTTTGCTTTTTCTACCTGGCAGGTATATCTCAGGTCAGATGATCGAAAAGCCAATAAATGGGGTGTTTCGTATTTCACGCGTAGTGATTTTTACCCGATATATAAAGGTTTTCAAAAGGCCGATAAGAGTAAAAATGCCAGTTTGTTTACGGAATGGGTCAGTAATGAAAGGCACCAGGTAAAATTTAACCTGACTTACCGGAAGCTTTATGTTGTCAATTCCTCCATAAGCCGCCAAAAAGCTGATGAAAGTATCCTGGGGCGAGCGGAATACTTTATCAATGAATGGAATGGGTTTATTTCAGGCAATGTGCTATATGAATTAGGAGCGGGCCAGGAGCAAAAAAGAGAATTTACATATATGGAAGTTCCTACAGGGCAGGGCGAATATACTTGGATAGATTATAATGGAAACGGGATTGCAGAACTCAATGAGTTTGAAATAGCACAATATACTGATCAGAAAAAATATATTAAGATCAATACTCCAACCAACCAATATGTGAAGGCTAACTACGTCCAGTTTAATTATCATTTTGATGTCAGTCCCCGTTCACTTATCGGCAGAAAAAACAAACATACGGCAGCATTGTTCTTGTCCCGTATCAATTTGTCTACAACCTGGCAGGTGAATAAGAAGAATATTTCGAATGGGAAATTCCTCTTTGATCCCTTTACACGTAAGATAGTAGATTCTACATTACTAACAGTGGCTTCATTCCTTTCTAATACTTTTTTCTTTAACCGAAGCAATACACGCTGGGGGATGGAGTTCACTAATACTTCCAACAAGAGTAAGTCTTTGCTGACTTATGGTTTTGAGAGCAGGGATGTACAAACGCTTCTCTTAAAGGCAAGAGTAAATATGGGAAGAAGAATCACTACTACATTAACGTTGCGTACTGTATCCAATGACCTTACCACACCAACATTTGACAACAGGAATTATAACATTGAAGAGAGATATGCCGAGCCCTCAGTAAGCTATACCAACAGTACGAAATTCAGAATATTGCTTAGCTATGCATATGCCGATAAAAAGAATGCCCTGGGGTACAATGAACACGCTGCGAATCATACTTTTAATACAGATATTAAGTACAATGTACTGTCAAATGCTACACTAGGTGGAAAATTTTCTGTACATACTATCCGGTATACTTATACTGCCGGTGGGTCTTTTAATTCAACGGTGGGTTATGTAATGCTGGATGGTTTGTTGCCAGGGGTAAACTATGTTTGGAATATGGAACTTACCAAGCGGCTGGCAGGGAATCTCGAGATGAGTTTACAGTATGATGGCAGGAAGCCGGCATCGTCCCATACTGTACATATAGGGAGTGCAAGTGTAAGAGCAATATTCTAATCTATTATAGAATATATGTAGGAGAGTACTTATCAGTGAAAGTTGCCTATTTGAAAAGGCCTCCTTTTTTCAGGGTTACGGATCCATCTCCTATTTTGAAGCCGTTATTATACACTTCTATTTTGTAATCGCCAATCACGAAATCTCCGTATTGTTTCCAATCGAAGCCAACAAACTGCCGTTGGCCCTGGATATACTTAATATCTATTCGTTTTGTATAGGATAGCTCATTGCCTTCTCTTGTATAGAATTTTCCAGACCCGAGGTCATCTTCAATGACAGTCTTACCATCAGGTTTTGTTATACATACAAAAAGATTCTTTTCCCCGGAAGGAGTAATTTTATTATCGTCTATTAAAAAAGATATCCTGAATTTATCTACTTTTTTCGCTGTAGAAGTTTCTCTTTCTCTCCCATTTCTGCGCTCGTTGATTCCTAAAATACTAAAGTAAGAGGCATGGAGTGTAGAGCCAACATCAATTATGTCGTCCTTTTCTTTGACAACAGAAGTAACGGAGTCGTAGCTTTTTTGTACCTTATCACGTTGTTGCGCTATGAGTAGTTTTTCCTGTACCAGTTTTGTTTTCTCATTTTTCAGTATTTCGATTTGCATTTTATAGCCTTCAAGGTCATTATTAAGTGAGCTGATAAGCCTTTTTGCTTCAGCTAATTCCGCCTGGCTAGCCTGGGCTTTAGACAGTAAAAGCTGTATCCTGGCCTTTTTTTCGGCAATTTCCTTGTCCTTCGCACTTATCAAACTGTCTTTCTTTATATTCGTAGTTTTAAGGATATCGTAACGCATAGTTGCTTCGTCAAGCAAATTTTGCAAAGTATCTTTCTCAGAGAGGGCAAGTGTGTACCTTGTTTCCTTTTGCCTTATTTCTTCACGGTCCCGGCTTTTGTCCCAGATGATATAACTCCATGTTGCCAGTAAAGCAACAATAAGGGAAATCATAAGAATACTGCGCCACTTTCTTTGCGTGTGATGCCCTGAAATATCTTTTGTATTGGCAGTATCAGAAGAAATAGGTTCCATTGACATGGTTTATAAAATTGAAGATTTGTTTTTCAACGGCACTTCGTTTCAATGGACGAAAAAATACTTATTTTCATTCAATAAAACAAGAGGCCGTCACAAATTTAAACATATAAATGATATGATGTTGCGTACCATTCTTTTATTGCTTTT
>CAZKPH010000181.1:0-5269 GCA_964554605.1 uncultured Ferruginibacter sp. | reverse complement strand
ACCGGCAAAGTACCGTTGCCCGGCATCGTTGTGTCACTCACTTGTACAGCATACCTCTATGCAACTTTTCTTACGTTTTGCCCGTGGAAAATTAAAGAGGGTAAAGGTAATAAAAATAGAAATCCACCGAGTAGTCCCGACAGGATCGAATTTCACCCCACAAAATTCAATGATAGCGCCACCGGGAAAAGAAGGATTATTCCAGTATTTTTTTACATGCGTCATTTACTTTCCCAAACCCGAAAGAATCCAACACCTGCTGCATTGCTTCAGCTATCTGCGTATTACACAGGTTTCCTATAGACCCCTCATGAGTATGGCAAACCTCCGGTGTATAATCAAAGCTGCCCGCTTCAATGCCACGACCTATTTGCTTATAAGCATCCCTGAAGGGTACTCCTTTCAGTACAAGTTTATTCACCTCTTCCACACTAAACAGGTATTTATATTTCGAATCTTTCAGCAAATCTTTCTCAACCTTTACATTACCCAGCATAAGGCCCATCATGCCAATGCAATCATTGAGGTTACTAAATGCAGGCACCAGGTGTTCTTTCAGCAATTGCAGGTCACGGAAATATCCCGAAGGCAGGTTCGTGGTCTGCATAAGTATTTCATTCGGCAGGGCCTGTATCCGGTTGCAATGCGAGCGTACCAGTTCAAAAACATCCGGGTTCTTTTTGTGCGGCATAATACTACTGCCTGTTGTCAGTTCATCAGGGAAACTAATAAAACCGAAATTCTGATTCATATACAAGCAGGCATCCATACTCAGCTTCGATATGCTGGCAGCAATATTTGCCAAAGCCCCTGCAACAATCCGCTCGGTCTTACCCCTGCCCATCTGGGCATATACCACATTATAATTCAGGTCATCAAACCCCAGCAATTGTGTTGTAAGGGTACGGTTTATAGGAAACGACGAACCATAACCCGCTGCCGAGCCCAAAGGGTTTTTATTTACGATCTTATAGGCTGCCTGTAAGGTAATCAGGTCATCAGACAAGCTTTCTGCATAAGCGCCGAACCATAACCCGAAAGAAGAAGGCATTGCCAATTGTAAATGCGTATACCCGGGCAACAAGTCATTTTTATATCTTTCACTTAATTGTATCAGCAAGTCAAACAATTCCTTCACACCCAAAGCAAGCTTCTCTATTTCACTGCGCAAAAAAAGTTTGATATCCAGCAATACCTGGTCATTCCTGCTACGGGCACTATGTATCTTTTTTCCCACATCGCCCAGTTTACGGGTGAGCATAAGCTCTATCTGCGAGTGGATGTCTTCTACCCCTTCTTCCAATGCAAAAGCACCGTCAGATGAACCATGGGTTACAGTTATATATATCTTCTTCAATTCGCCGGTAAGCATTTTTTTTTCTTCAGCAGACAATAACCCTACCGTCTCCAGCATAGTTACATGGGCAATAGAACCCAGCACATCAAATGGAGCCAGGTATACATCCAGTATCCTGTCATTACCAATGGTAAATTTTTCTACTTCCTGCAGGGATGCCTTATCTTTTTGCCAGAGTTTCATCTGTTAGAAATTATTGAAGTGAATAAAATTTTAATTCCAACCTCACACGATTTGCCCCAACAATTTGATGTATGTATCAATCCCTTCTTCTATTTCACGCAGGTAAATGTACTCATCGGCAGTATGGCTACGGGCGCTGTCGCCAGGGCCCATTTTCAATGTCGGGAAAGGCATCAGTGCTTTATCCGATGTTGTCGGGGAACCGTAATACCCTCTCTTCAGGCTGATGCCTGCCTTTACCAAAGGATGATCCAGCGCTATTGATGTTGATTTCATACGTGTTGTACGGGGCTTGAAATGGCTTTTCAGGTTTTGTTTCAGCGCATCCAGTATTTCATCAAAAGTGTATAACTCATTTACCCTTACATCTATTACAAACCTGCATTGAGCAGGCACCACATTATGTTGTTTATTTTCCGTATCTATAACAGTAACGGTTAAACGGGATTCTCCCAGCAGGCCACTTATTTTTTCAAATTTATAATTACGGATCCATTCTATATCATCCAGCGCTATATACAGGGCATTTTCACCCTCATTACGGGCTGCATGGCCTGCCCGGCCGTTGGCTGTACAGTCTATCACCATCAATCCTCTTTCTGCCACCGCCATTTCCAGTCGTGTTGGCTCGCCCACAATACCAAAATCAATTTTACCCAGGTACGGCAGTACCAGTTCTATGCCATTCACCCCACTAATCTCTTCCTCAGCACTGGCTGCAAATACAACGTTATACCGGGTATCTTTCGCTTCATAAAAATGGAGAAACGTAGCAATCAGCGACACGAGGCACCCGCCTGCATCATTGCTTCCCAGCCCAAATAATTTGCCATCTTTTTCCATTGGCGTAAACGGATCCATCGTATACCCCTTATTAGGTTTTACCGTATCATGATGGGAATTCAGCAATACTGATGGCTTTTTTTCATCATAGTACTTATTCTTGGCATATACATTATTCCCCACTCTTGCAAATGCTATCCCGTGTTGCTGAAAGAAATCAGAAATCAGTTCGGCTGTATCATTTTCTTCCTTAGAGAAAGAAGGCGTGCTAATCAGTTGCTTCAGCAAAGCAACAGCTGCATCCGATAGTTCCTGAACCGTCGATTTCCCCGATAATATCTTTTCGATACTCATATTATTTGATTAAAGTGCCGATGGTTTTTTCCGTTACATTTTGCAAAAGGTCTTTCGCATCCCCGATCAATACTTCTTTCACGCCACTGTCAATAGCATCAAAAGCATTATCGATCTTTGGTATGATCCCGTCAAACAACCTCTTTGCATCCATCAACTGTTTGTAAATATCTTTTGTTATAAGTGTTATCACAGAATGTTCATCCTCTACATTTTTCAAAACGCCTTTTCTTTCAAAACAATATATAAGGCGTACGTCATACTTTTCCGACAATGCTACCGCCAGGCAGGAAGCTACCGTATCAGCATTCGTATTTAGCATTTGCCCCTTCCCGTCATGTGTCAGCGGGGCTACTACCGGTGTCAGCCCGGAGCCCAGCAACATTTCCAGTACAGTTGTTTTTACATCATCCGCTTTCACATTCCCCACAAAACCAAAATCGATCCCCTCTGCAGTCACCGGCCTTTTTACCGCAGGCAATATCCCTGCATCTGCACCGGTAAGCCCTATTGCATCGCAATGCAATGCCTGCAATTGCGCAACGATCTTTTTATTGACCAATCCACCATAAACCATTGTTACTAAATCAATGGTAGCAGCATCTGTAATACGCCTGCCATTCATATAGTTAGAGGCTATCCCCATCGCATTACCAATCTTCGTAGCAATTTTTCCTCCGCCGTGTATCAGTATCTTACGGCCCCGCACAACTGCCAGGTCTTCCAGGAACAGGCCAAGCGCCTGCTCATCATCCGCTACATTGCCCCCTATCTTTATTACAAAGAGTTTCTCCATAATTGTCATTGGTTTCTTCTGAGAATTTCGCTTAGCACCGCTTGTGCCGCCCATACCCTGTTGGCAGCTTCCACCGTAACAATACTATTGGGGCTGTCCAGCACTTCATCGCTTAATTCTACATTCCTTCTCACAGGCAGGCAGTGCATCACCTTGGCATCCCGTGTCAGTAACAGCTTTTCGGTCGTAAGCATCCATGAGGGGTCGTTGGAATATATTTTACCATAGTCCGTATAAGTACTCCAGTTCTTTACATATACAAAATCAGCGTCCTGAAGCGCCTCATCCTGATCGTACATAATCCTTGCCCCCTGTGTAAATTTTTCATCCAGTTCATAATCTTCCGGATGTGTAATTACAAAATCCGCCATCCCCCATGCATTTATCCATTCCGCAAAAGAATTAGATACACACTGCGGCAGGGGCTTTATATGAGGCGCCCATGTAAGCACCACTTTCGGGCGGCGTTTTTCTTTCCATTTTTTCATCTCCTCCTGGATGGTCATTACATCCGTAAGCGATTGCAAAGGGTGTAGCGTAGCGCTTTCCATACTTACCACGGGTATCCCCGCATATTTGATAAAAGAACTCACCGCTTCCTCGCTATAATCTTCTTCTTTATTCGTCAGTGTCGGGAATGAGCGGATACAAAGCACATCGAAATAATGCCCCAGTATCGGCGCCGCATCTTTTACATGCTCAGAAGTATTGCCACTCATTATAGCTCCATCTTCAAATTCAAGCGCCCAACCTTCTTTCCCCACATTAAATACTATTACTTCCATCCCCAGTTGCTCCGCCGCTATCTGTGTGCTCAAACGTGTACGCATACTCGGATTCAGAAAAAGCAGCCCTGCCCGTTTTTGCCGGCCAAGTATTTTGTCCATCAGCGGGTTGGCTTTATATGCCATAGCCTTTTCAACTAAAGCATCTATTGCTTCTCCCATATTCGCATAAGCGGGAGTAAGCACATCTTTGACGGAAATAAAATTTTTCAATTTTCTATTTTTTGTGTTACAAACTTCAGTAATACTCTTCACCTGCATCGGCGTCGCACTCTTGTACATCATCTCTCTATTCAGCCTCATTTGCCGGCTGGTACTGCCAGAAACATCCGTACCCTTCAATAGTTCTTACAAATTACTCGTTTATTCGGACAACTGCTACTTTCCGGCAAGTTCCAGGCTGAGCGCTTCAAGAAACCTGTCTGCCTCTTCCCTGCCAATATTAAGCGCCGGTAAAAGCCTTATTACATTCGGCTTAGCCTCGCCGGTAAATATCTTGTGCCTGTATAAAAGATTCTTCTTCACTTCTTTACGGTCTTCCGGCAGTTCAATCCCGATCATTAGTCCCCGGCCTCTTATTTCCGTAATGCCCGGAATCCTTTTCAACCCGGCCACCAGGTAATCTCCCATCTCCCTGGCATTCAACATCAGGTTGTCCTGCTCCATTACCTCCAGTACAGCCAGCGCTGCCGCACAGGCCAGGTGGTTGCCGCCAAAAGTAGTGCCCAGCATTCCATAGCGAGGCTCAAACTTTGGCGCAATGGAAATAGCAGCAACAGGAAAGCCATTGCCCATACCCTTTGCCATGCTGTATATATCAGCATTCACCCCACTGTAATCATGGCTATAAAACTTCCCGCTCCGCCCATATCCGCATTGCACGGAATCTGCAATAAACACAGCGCCGTATTGATCGCAAAGACTCCTTATCGTAAGTAAAAAATCTCCTTTGGCAGGCTGTATACCTCCTACTCCCTGTATACCTTCTATAATCACTGCACACACTTCGTT
>CAZKPH010000180.1:0-5340 GCA_964554605.1 uncultured Ferruginibacter sp. | reverse complement strand
TCCCCTAAAATTACTGGGAGGAAATGCCATTAATTGATTTTATTTGTTAAAAATGTAAGCCGGAAAATGTTCACAGCTTTTCTTCGTTTTAAGTTTTCGTATTTATTATTCAATAGTTTTCTTATTATCCACTTCTTCTTTTACAAACATAATAAATTCTTTAATTGACTGTACACCTAAGTCTCCTTTTCCCTGGCGCCTCACAGCAACTTTATTGTCAGTCACCTCCTTCTCACCGAGTACCAACATAAGAGGGATTTTCGCCAATTCCGTATCCCTTATTTTCTTCCCTATCTTTTCGTTCCTGTCATCAATTTCAGCACGAATATCCGCATTTTTCAATTGCTGTAAAACATTTTCTGCATATGATAAAAATTTATCACTTATAGGCAATATTTTAACCTGTGTTGGCGTAAGCCAAAGGGGAAACTTCCCTGCACAATGTTCTGTAAGTACAGCTACAAAGCGTTCCATGCTTCCAAAAGGCGCCCTATGGATCATCACTGGCCTGTGACGGGCATTATCCTCCCCAATATAAGTAAGATCAAACCTTTCAGGAAGGTTGTAATCTACCTGAATAGTACCTAACTGCCATTTTCGCCCTATTGCGTCTTTTACCATAAAATCCAGTTTAGGCCCATAAAATGCGGCCTCTCCGTATTCAATAACAGTATTCAGGCCTTTATCTTCGGCCGCTTCAATAATTGCCTGTTCTGCCAACTGCCAGTTCTCGTCAGACCCGATGTATTTGTCCCTGTTATCCTTATCCCTTAATGATATCTGAGCTGTATAGTCCGTAAAATTCAATGATTTAAACACATATAGCACAAGGTCAATTACTTTCTTAAATTCATCCTTTACCTGGCCAGGCATGCAAAACAAATGTGCATCATCCTGGGTAAACCCTCTTACCCTTGTCAAACCGTGTAATTCTCCATGCTGTTCATAACGGTACACTGTCCCAAATTCGGCAAGGCGAAGAGGCAAATCTTTGTAACTCCTTGGAGATGTTTTATATATTTCACAGTGATGAGGGCAGTTCATTGGTTTCAGGAAAAACTCTTCTCCTTCCTGAGGCGTTTTAATAGGCTGGAAACTATCTTTCCCATATTTTTCATAATGTCCGGAAGTGACATACAGGTTCTTATGGCCAATATGGGGCGTAATTACCGGAAGGTATCCGCTTTCTATCTGTGCTTTTTGCAGAAATTGCTGCAAACGTTCTCTTAGCATTGCCCCTTTAGGCAGCCACATGGGGAGCCCCATTCCTACTCGCTCTGAAAAAGTAAACAATTCAAGTTCCTTACCCAACTTGCGGTGGTCTCTTTTCTTTGCTTCTTCAAGCAATACAAGATATTCATCCAATTCTTTCGCTGTCGGGAAAGTAACTCCGTAAATGCGGGTAAGCATTTTATTCTTTTCATCTCCTTTCCAGTATGCACCGGCAATACTGGTTAACTTTATGCCTTTAATAAAATCCGTATTCGGTATATGTGGCCCACGGCAGAGATCTGTAAAATTACCTTGTGTATAAAAAGTAATATTCCCATCGTCCAAGCCTCCCAGCAAGTCCAATTTATATTCATCGCCTTTTTCGGTGAAATAGGCAATAGCATCCTTCTTTGAAATTTCTTTACGTACATAAACATGCGCAGCCCTGGACAATTCTGTCATCTTTGCCTCTAGTTTACCAAGGTCTTCTTCAGTTATCTGATTATCCCCAAGGTCTATATCATAATAAAAACCTGTCTCCAATGACGGCCCTACCCAGAATTTAACTCCCGGAAACATTGCTTCAACAGCCTCTGCCATCAAATGTGCAGAAGAATGCCAGAAAGTGGACTTTCCTTCGGTATCGTTCCATGTAAGTAATTGTAGTGTTGATTCTTCGGGCAAAGGTCTGGTGGCATCCCAAACTTGCCCGTTTACTTTTGCAGCCAAAACTTTTCTGGCCAAACCTTCGCTGATAGATTTTGCCACGCCTAATGCCGTAATACCGTTTTCGTAATTCCTTACAGCGCCATCCGGAAATGTAATTTTAATCATATTCGTATTGTCTTCCTGTTTATATAAGCCACAAATTTAACGAACTATTAGCTATGGAAAAAAACTGATGGAAATAACTTTGCTATGTATTTTTATGCTTCTTTTGTAAGTATGCGCATTAAAATTATGAAAAGTAGTATCGGATTCTATAAATGACCTCATATGCAAAAAAATTTTACCGTCATCTTACTGGCTTTCATCTATACTATTCCTTCATTTGGCCAACGTACCTATAAACCACAGGAAAAAAATAAAATCGTTTCACATAAACCTGTTCAGTCATTCAATAAGAAAAAGAATGAACTGGATATATCCGGTCAATGGAGGGGGTATTTTGACGATAATGGCAATATCGGTTCATACGCCGGAGACAATACTGAATATGTTTTGGAATTAGATGTACTCGGGACAACTGTCAGAGGATATTCCTATTCCTATTTTCAGGATAGGAAATATTATGTTATTTGCTCACTCTCAGGCAGTTTTAACAAGAATACTAACACTCTAAGTGTTACAGAAACCGCACGTATTAAGGGGCTTACGCCTCCAAATTGGTCGGACTGCCTTCAAACGCATTTGTTAATCTATGAAAAATCAGGAACTACAGAGAGGCTTGTAGGAAAATGGAGAAGGGCCCCCGGACAAACTGGTAGCTGTGGAAGTGGTTCAACAACATTGACACGAAAAACACTTATTAGAAATATTACAGCTTATAATAATATTAAAAAAGCGGGTTCCCCCTTCTCTGCACCGATTTCGAATAAAAATACCAATAAACCTAAAACTTACCCGCCGGTGGCTAAAAATGAAGGGAAACTGTATCCGCCAGAAAAATCAACAACACCCCAAAATATTATTACCAACCCTCCAGCTGAACCCAAGAATATAGAGGGCTTTGTTCAACCATTGAAATCCCCCGATATCCCAAATGAAAAGGCTACTGGCACGGAAATAGATATTAACAAACGAAACAATACCATACTCAAAACAATTGAAATTGAAAACAAGACTTTCAGAGTAGACCTGTACGACAATGGTGAGATAGATGGCGATAGCGTTTCCTTGTTTTACAATGGTAAATTACTCTTGTCTCATAAACGACTCAGCGACAAGCCAATTACACTAACGCTTGACGCAACTGACTCAAAAAGTATTAATGAACTTACCATGTATGCAGAAAACCTTGGCTCAATCCCTCCTAATACGGCATTAATGATTGTTACTGATGGAGAAAGCCGTTATGAAGTAAGAATATCATCCGATCTGCAAAAGAGTGGGACGATCCGTTTTGCCTTCAAGCCAAAGAAAGAATAATATCAAAACTTAAAGTTCCATGTTACTGCCGGGATGACCGGAAAAAGGCTAACCTGTTTTGCCTGGATTTTTAGCGTTCCATCGTAAGGGCTACCCGACTGATCGAAATAAATAAAATAAGGGTTCAACCGGCTGTAAGCATTGTATATACTGAAAACCCACTCCGTTTTACATTTTCGCTTCTCATTTTTTTTGGGAGAATATACCGCTGCAAAATCCAACCTGTGATAAGAGGGCAAACGATACTGATTGATATTGCTATATTCCTGTGTAAGAATACCATTAATAATGTAGAATCTTTCGGGCAACGTGGCGGCATTGCCACTGCCGTATATAAAAGTTGCAGAAACCTTCCACCTTTTATTCAGCACATACATACCTACTAAGCTCAGGTCATGGCGCCTGTCATATTTAGCCGGATATTTATACCCATCATTCAGGCTGGCAAACTTTCGCCACGTCCAACTAAGTGTATATCCGAACCACCCTGTAAGCCTTCCTTTTGTCTTATTAATAAACAACTCGCTTCCATAACTCCAACCTTTTCCAAAGACAAAAAAATTTTCAGTATCCTCAAGCGTATTGGGCGTATATCCTTCCTGGTATTCTATCTGATTCTGCATGATCTTATAATACAACTCCAGCGAAACCTCATACGTATTCTTTTTCAAATTTTTAAAAATGCCGGCGGCATAAAGCCAACTTACCTGTGGCTTTACTTTATATGTACTGGGCACCCAAATATCTGTAGGCAGTGTTGTCCCTGCATTACTAACCAGATGGATAAACTGCATATTCCGTGTAACGGAAGCCTTTATTGAAGCCTCGTCATTCAATGCAAAACGCAAAGTGACCCTGGGTTCCAGCCCGGCGTAGGTTTTTACTGCCCTTCCATTGCCAAATAGGGTACTATCAGTCCGGTTCCCCTCGTCAACGGTAGAAAAAATTTTATATGGGCCTACCTGCTCAAACCAACTATAACGGACACCGGCATTCATCTTTATTTTGTCGGAGATTTCCCAATCGTCTTGCAGATATGCAGCTATTTCATGCGCATATTTGATTTGTGCATTGTTTGGGTTGAATACCACCGAATCCTGCTTGCCGCTTACAACAGAAGGAGTAAATTTATGATAAGTATAAGCAGCGCCGAATTTTAACTTATGGGCGGAAAATGGATAAAGGTCAAAATCCTGCTTACAACTGATATCCCTTATCCCAGATTTCAGCTTCACATCCAACGTATTCTGTAATGCGCTGAATGTAAAATTGTAATCGTTATAAATTAATGCTGTATTGGAAAATAACTGATTATTGAAAACATGGTTCCAGCGAAGTGTCCCCGTTGCATTGCCCCAGGGTATATTCACTTTCAAGCTCTGTTTCCCATTTACAAAATCAAAAACATCTCTTCCAAAATAGCCACTCAGGTATACTCTGTCTTTATCAGTAAAACGATAATTTACTTTTGCGTTGAGATCGTAGAAATAATAGCCAGACCCATAAAAGGCACTTGTCTTTTTAACAAAGGGCTTGGTAAGTACATCTATATATGTCCGTCGTGCAGATATAATAAAAGATGACTTATTTTTCCTGACAGGACCTTGTATGGATATGCGGGATGCTATCAGGCCGATACCACCATCCACCTGTATTTTTTTATCATTGCCTTCTTTCATGGAAATATCCAACACACTTGACAAACGGCCACCGTATTGTGCAGGCATACCACCTTTTATAAGTGAAATATTCTTAATCGCATCCGGGTTGAACACCGAAAAGAACCCAAATAAATGGCCTGTATTATACACATTTGCATCATCCAGCAATATAAGATTCTGATCAACGCCTCCCCCTCTGACGTATAAACCCGCACTGCCTTCTCCGGCATTTCTCACTCCCGGTAGTAATTGAATGATTTTAAGCAGGTCCACTTCACCTAAAAAAGCTGGCACGGCTTTTATTTGTTCTATTGGCAAA
>CAZKPH010000179.1:0-5341 GCA_964554605.1 uncultured Ferruginibacter sp. | reverse complement strand
AATAGAAGTTTGGTGTACATAGTAATTTGTTTAGCATTATCTAAAATGAAGTTACTACTTTTGCACCCTAAAGCTACGTTTTTATTCGCTCAGTATTATAGGTTATAGTATAATTTGTTGTTAAATATAATAGGTTGAAATCAGCTATAAAGAACAATAAATACGGTTACTTGCTGGCTGACAAAAGCGCAAGCGGAAATAATAAAAAATGTTTTTGGTATGAGTAAAGAAATAACCAGCAGAACGGAAGATTATTCGCAATGGTATAACGATCTTATCATAAAAGGAGGCCTTGCAGATTATAGTGCTGTTAGGGGGTGTATGGTAATCAAGCCTTATGGGTATGCCTTATGGGAGAACATGAGGGATCAGTTAGATAAGATGTTCAAAGATACAGGGCATCAGAATGCTTATTTCCCCTTATTCGTTCCCAAAAGCCTTTTTGAAGCAGAAGAGAAGAATGCGGAAGGGTTTGCCAAGGAATGTGCAATTGTTACTCATTACAGATTGAAGGCAGATGTTGATAATAAAGGGAAACTGGTAGTGGACCCGGAGGCAAAGCTTGAAGAAGAATTGGTGGTAAGGCCTACCAGTGAAGCCATTATCTGGAATACCTATAAAGGATGGATACAGTCTTACAGGGATCTTCCTATCCTGGTTAACCAATGGGCTAATGTTGTCCGCTGGGAAATGCGTACACGTTTGTTTTTACGGACTGCCGAATTCCTATGGCAGGAAGGGCATACGGCTCATGCAACCAAAGAAGAAGCTTTGGTAGAAACCCTAAAGATGCTGGACGTGTATGCGGAATTTGCCGAATCTTATATGGCATTACCTGTCATCAAAGGAATTAAATCTGCCAATGAAAGGTTTGCAGGTGCAGAAGATACATATTGTATTGAAGCCTTGATGCAGGATGGTAAAGCGTTACAAGCCGGTACTTCGCATTTTCTAGGGCAAAATTTTGCAAAAGCATTCGATGTGAAATTTGCTGATAAGGATAATAAGCTTGAGTATGTATGGGCTACCAGTTGGGGAGTAAGTACAAGGCTGATAGGCGCATTAGTAATGGCGCATAGTGATGATTTAGGCTTGGTGTTACCGCCAAAACTGGCTCCGATCCAGGTAGTTATCGTGCCTATTTATAAAGGAGAGGAACAAAAAGCATTAGTAGATGAAAAAGTGAATGAACTTATAGCCCAACTGAAATCTGCTGGTATTCGCGTAAAATATGACGACAGTGACAATAACAGGCCTGGTTGGAAATTTGCCGAATACGAAATGAAGGGGGTGCCGGTAAGGATAGCAATAGGAGCGAGGGATATTGCTAATAATGCCGTAGAGGTAGCCAGGAGGGATACCCGTGAAAAAATGAGCATGCGTATTGATGGACTGGCAGGGAATATTATTACTTTGCTTGATGACATTCAGTGTTCCATTTTCGACAAGGCGGCTTCATTCAGGAATGAACATATCTCCAAAGCTGATAATTGGGACGATTTCGTAAAATTACTTGATGAAAAAACAGGGTTTGTTTCTGCACATTGGGACGGGACGCCTGAAACAGAAGAAAAAATAAAAGAACTTACAAAGGCTACAATTCGGTGTATCCCACTTAATAACCCGGGAGAAGAAGGGGTATGTATCCTCTCCGGCCAACCCAGCAAGCAACGTGTTTTGTTTGCCCGGGCATATTAAACAAACAGGTCTTCTGTCAATAGTATTTATCAACAAATATTTGTTTTCTGAAGTTTGCTTTTTATATTTATAAAAAACTATATGGAAGAAAATAAAAGTTTGCTTAACAATGATATCGTTATAGATAGTGTTGTCCTTGCTCATTTAAAGGAAGCTGCCGGATGGGCAAAATTTCTGGGTATTGCCGGTTTTGTAATGAGTGGGCTAGTTGCCATTATGGGGATTGGCTTCGGAACTTTCCTTTCGCAAATATTTACCAGGTACTCGTATGCTGCCGAAGGCATGGGTGCTATTGGTGGTTTTATGATGGTATTTTATTTGATAATTGCCATTGTTGTGTTTTTAGTATCGAGGTATTTATATCTCTTTGCCGTAAAGGCTATTACTGCGGTAAATAGTTCCGATCAGGAAGCTGTTACTGCTGCATTTCTGAACCTCAAAATATATTTTCGTTTTGTAGGTGTTTTAACCATAATCTGGCTTTGTTTTGCAGTATTGGCATTTCTGTTAGGGATCATTGGCCTAATTACTGCTGCCAATACCACAGCGTTCTAATCAGGGAATAGTATTTGCGTTTGCACCCTGTTCTATCCAACATCGAAGTGTTTCTCTTTCTTCATCGGTGATTCTGGTCTTATTGCCTTGCGGCATTGTTTTCGTAATAACGGCCCGCTGCAATATCCGTTCTTTCAGTTTAACTATATCATCCGGTGTATCATAGATGATCCCGTTTGGCGGAGCTTTATATACATCATCGGTAGGTTTGGAAGAATGGCATGGAGAACATCGTTGGGAAATTATCTGTTTAACGTCGCTGAACTGTACCTGTCTGCATTCTTTTCCGGGTGATTGCCTTGCCGGGGCGGTAATAAAACATACACCCAGAAGTATCAGCACGGAAATGGGGAGCACCCAAACGGAGTATTTTCCTTTTTCCTTTATATTGAGATAATGTTTGACGCCTGCTGCACCTATAGATATAGCTCCTAGTACAGCCCAGGGATAGGCACTTCCGAATGTACTGGGAAAATGATTGCTGACCATTACAAATAATACCGGAAAAGTAAAATAGTTGTTATGCAGCGATCTTGCCAGAGCCTTTTTACCAATGGCCGCATCTAGTGGTTTACCTTTCTTTGCGGCTCTTACCATTGCTTTTTGGGAGGGAATAATCACAAAAAACACATTAGCTGTCATTATACTCCCTATCATTGCACCAAAATGTATGAAGGCTGCTCTGGCACTAAAGACGTGTGCATAGAAATAGGCAAAGCCAATGGCTATCGTAAATCCAACAATTGCGAACGCAGCTTTGTGATTGACAAGTGGAGATTTACATAGCCTGTCATAGATCAGCCAGGCTATAATGAAGGAACTAATGCCCGTAGCCGAGGCAATCCATGGAGTTACATCCCATATATTCTTGTCTATCAACATGGCGCTGGCATTGAAATAATACACGATGAACAAAAGGCAGAAACCGGTAACCCAGGTAAAATAAGATTCGTACTTAAACCAATGCAAATGCCTGGGGATTGATTTGGGAGCAACTTTATACTTTTCAAGATAGTAAAAACCTCCACCGTGTACCGCCCAAAGGTTGCCTGCCAATTCTTCCCTTACGTCTTCTGTTCGGTTAAGTGAGTTTTCCAGGAATACGAAATAAAAAGAGGCGCCTATCCAGGCAATAACAAAGGTAAAATGCATTAATCTCACGGCTATATTCAGCCATTCCATCAGGTGGCTTTCCCAGGGGGTATTTCTTACGAGTATCCATGTTACGCCAATAATGCCGGCTATCACAAGCAGCAAGGCACTATACACCATATTCAGGGCAAAAGCAGCCCTTTCCTCATCAGATTCAAGATTTCCGGCTGTGGAGCATTGCTCAGCTAATTTCCTAAACTTATAGGTGAGAGAAGAAAGGTACGCAAGTATAAGAAAAAGAATGATGTATAATATGGTTGCTATCATATTATAATTATTTATATTATTAAAATTTATGTAATAAAATTATTTTGATTTGCACAATTTACATTTATTTTTATTATTTTTAAAAAATTTATATAAAAATTCGTCCGAAAATTGAAGTTTATCAGAAGTAGCAGAGTGGTATTACCTCATGGGATAAAGGAAGCTTGTATTTGTATACAGGCAGGGAAAATTGTGGATATTTTGGAAAATGTTGCCGATTTCCCGGAGGATCCTTTATTGGTTGATGATCTTGGGGAGTTGTTGGTCATGCCTGGTGTTGTGGATCCACATGTACATATTAATGAGCCTGGCAGGACAGAATGGGAAGGATTTGATACGGCTTCAAAAGCTGCTCTTGCAGGTGGTATAACCAGCCTGGTTGACATGCCTCTTAATTCTTCCCCGGTTACGACAAACCCTGCTGCCTTTGGAGAAAAATTAAAAGCTACACAGGGGAAATTGCATACGAATATTGGTTTTTGGGGCGGGGTAGTTCCTGGAAATATCAGGGAAGTGGAAGCCCTGATTGCTCTTGGTGTTTTGGGGTTTAAGGCCTTTCTTACACATTCGGGTATTGATGATTTCCCTAATGTTCAGGAAGCTGACCTTCGCCTTGTGATGCCGTTATTGGCACGTCATAATATGCCTCTTTTGGTACATTGCGAGTTGCCTGATAGTATCCGGAGAACTCCGGGGGATCCCTGTTCATATGGTAATTATCTTGCATCCAGGCCCAGTTGTTGGGAAGTAGACGCCATTTCGCTTATGTTGAGGCTGGCAGCCGAGTACAATTGCAGTGTGCATATTGTTCATCTGTCAGCGGCTTCTGCCATTCCTCTAATTGAGGAGGCTCGTCACCAGCATATACCCGTATCGGTAGAAACGGCACAACATTATTTATATTTTTCTGCAGAAGATATACCTGACAGGAATACGATATTCAAATGTGCGCCCCCCATACGGGAAAAGGCAAATAATGATAAATTATGGGAAGCAATGGAAAGAGGCATCATAGATTTTGTTGCAACAGACCATTCTCCTTCTACTCCAGGTTTGAAAGAGATTGCTTCTGGCAATTTATTAAAAGCCTGGGGCGGGATTGCTTCATTGCAGTTTGCATTGCCGGTATTGTGGACGGCGGCTGGAAAGCGGAAAATAACAATGGAAAAAGTTGTAGAATGGCTTTGTGAAAAGCCTGCAGCTTTTATTGGGAAAGGTAATTTAAAGGGAAAGATAGTTGAAGGATTTGATGCAGATTTGGTAGTTTTCGACGATAAGGCGTCATTTAGAGTGAATGAAAGTATAATTCTTCATAAACATAAAATAACTCCTTACCTTAATGAAGAATTAACAGGGGTTGTCAGGCAGACATACGTGGGAGGAGCGAAGGTTTATGAAAACGGACAAGTGATAGCATTTAACAAAGGGTCGCTGATTTTAAGATCTTAATAAACTAAACTATTGATGGAACAACCTTATTTTATAGCACTTACCGATCTGGCGGCTGAAAGATTAGGTGGAAAAACTGTTTTATGCAGTGATGATTTTTTTGCTGAGAAGGAAAACCTAATCAAACCCGGCAGAGGTATTTTCATAGCAGACAAATACACAGACCGGGGAAAATGGATGGACGGATGGGAGTCCCGAAGAAAGCGTACCCCGGGCCATG
>CAZKPH010000178.1:0-5344 GCA_964554605.1 uncultured Ferruginibacter sp. | reverse complement strand
AGGGCGCAAACACCTTTCAAACAAAGCATCAGACAATTTTTCAAAATTAGCACGTGTAAGCTTTTTCACTAAGTGCTTAGGAACGCCATCTACGGCAGTTATATAAGGCAGGTTGATCTCTGTTTCGGATGAAGAAGATAATTCGATCTTAGCTTTTTCTGCAGCATCTTTTAGCCTTTGCCATGCCATCGGGTCTTTCCGCAGGTCTATCGCTTCATCCTTCCTGAATTCCGCCGACAGCCATTCCATGATTACTACGTCAAAATCATCACCCCCCAGGTGCGTATCACCGTTAGTACTTTTTACTTCAAAAACACCATCGCCTAATTCAAGGACAGAAATATCGAAAGTACCTCCTCCAAGGTCGAAAACAGCAATTTTCTGATCCTGGTGTTTTTTATCAAGGCCATAAGCCAATGCCGCTGCGGTTGGTTCATTGATGATACGGCGTACATTCAGCCCTGCAATTTCTCAGGCTTCTTTGGTAGCCTGGCGCTGGGCATCATTGAAGTAAGCCGGTACCGTAATAACAGCTTCAGTTACTTCCTGCCCCAGGTAATCCTCTGCCGTTTTCTTCATTTTCTGAAGTGTCATGGCACTGATTTCCTGTGGCGTATACAGCCTGCCATCAATGTCAATACGTACTGTATCATTGTCACCTTTTACGATCTTATAACTGGTATGTTTGATCTCTTCCGTTACTTCATTCCATTTATGCCCCATATATCTCTTCACACTCATGATCGTGTTGTGTGGATTGGTAATGGCCTGGCGCTTGGCAGGGTCACCTACCTTACGCTCTCCATTTTTAAGGAAAGCCACTACAGACGGCGTGGTCCTGCGACCCTCATCGTTCGCAATGACAACCGGCTCGTTACCTTCCATTACGGCCACGCAGCTATTCGTTGTCCCTAAGTCTATACCTATAATTTTTCCCATGATAGTTTATATTTTTTGTTCATCTGATATTGTCAATGATTGTGCCACAGACATTTTTGTGAAAAAATGGCAGTATACTAAAATCAGGATTTGCCGGGATAGCCTTCCAGCCTGCTAACTGACAGATTTTTAATGCTTTCTGACACGGAATGTATAATAACGCTGTGTCAGGTAACTTATCAAAATAATGACGGCAGTGACTAACACCTGCGCCAGTACCGGGTACATACCAAAATACTCAACCAGCGATTTGAGGAAAACATAATTTAAAAAAAGATTTGATATATATGACAGGAGATAGCGAAACAACTGTACCCTGCCCTTGAGGTTGGAGTCTACAAAAACCACATATTTATTAAGCCAGAAACCTATGAAGAAAGACAACAGGCTGGAACCCACCAGGGCTACACTGTAGGATTCAAAGGCAAAGAATCCGAGATCCAACACCTGCTGGTCAAGTACAAAATGATATAGTACCGTAAACGAAATAAAACTCAACAGTACATTGGAACCACCACAAACTGCATAACGAAATGTCTGCAGGTTCATTATTCGCCTGAAGGGCGGATAGAAAAAATCTATGAATGATATTATGGCACTTTTTGGCACTCGTATTACTTGTAGTATTCTTCTTTCAATACTTTGATCCGATCATCTGCAAGATACTCATCATATGTCATTAAACGATCAATAATGCCACATGGGGTAATCTCAATGATACGATTGGCCACCGTTTGCATAAACTGATGGTCATGCGTAGTAAACAGCACAATACCCGGGAAACTGATCATACCGTCATTAAATGCCGTTATGCTTTCCAGGTCAAGATGGTTGGTTGGCTCATCCAGCATTACCACATTGGGGTTTTGCAGCATCATTTTGCTAATCATGCAACGCACTTTTTCCCCACCACTCAGCACATTGGTTTTCTTTAGTATTTCATCACCGCTAAACAACATTTTACCCAAAAATCCCCTCAGGAAATCTTCATCGATATCTGTTACATGTGGAGGCACGAATTGCCGGAGCCAGTCTAACAGGTTCAGGTCGCCCGTGAAAAATTCTGTATTATCATTCGGCAAATATGCGGAGGTTATGGTAGTACCCCATTCGTACTTCCCGGAATCAGCAGCAGTACGCCCGTTTATAACTTCGAAAAAAGCAGACAAAGCTACATGGTCCCTGCTCAGGAATGCTATCTTCTGCCCTTTTACCACATCAAAGGAAACATCGGAAAAGAGTACACGCCCATCAATTGATTTGGAGAGTTTATGCACATTCAGTATCTGGTTCCCCACTTCCCTTTCAGGCTTGAAAATAATACCAGGGTATTTCCTGTTGCTCGGGGTGATATCTTCAAAAACAAGTTTTTCCAGGGCTTTTTTCCGAGACGTAGCCTGGCGTGACTTGGAGGCATTGGCACTAAAGCGTGCAATAAAATCAAGCAGGTCTTTTTTCTTTTCCTCCATCTTTTTGTTCTTATCCGTAGCCTGCCTTGCCGCCAGTTGAGAACTCTCGTACCAGAATGTATAATTACCCGTATATACCTTTATTTTTTGTTTGTCTACATCTGCAACATGCGTACACACAGCATCCAGGAAATGCCTGTCGTGGCTCACCACTAATACAATATTTTCATAATCAGCAAGGAAATCCTCCAGCCAGCTTATTGTTTCCACATCCAGGTTATTGGTAGGCTCATCCAGCAACAGGATATCCGGATTGCCGAATAAAGCCTGAGCCAGCAAAACCCTCACTTTCAGGTTGCCACCGATGTCTTTCATAAGCATCGGGTGGTATTCTTCTTTCACACCCAGTTGGCTTAGCAACTGCCCTGCATCGCTTTCAGCCGTGTACCCACCCATTTCACCGAAATCATGTTCCAACTCTCCGGCTTTCATGCCATCTTCTTCCGTGAAATCATCTTTCAGGTAAATAGCATCCTTTTCAATCATAAGGTCCCACATTTTCTTATGCCCCATCATCACGGTATGCAGGACGCTTACCTCATCAAACTCAAAGTGGTTTTGCTTCAGCACCGCCATACGCTCGCCGGGAGTAATCGATACGGAACCTTTATTAGGTTCTATCTCCCCACTCAATATTTTAAGAAAAGTGGATTTCCCGGCTCCATTGGCGCCGATCACACCATAGCAGTTCCCTTTGGTAAAATTGATATTTACCTCATCAAACAAGACCCTTTTACCATAGGCCAACGTGACATTATTTACACTTACCATATTCTTACAAAAGTGCGCAAAGGTAAGCATTACAAGCTAAAGACGAAAGAATAATTCAATCTTCTGCCCTGATCCCCGCGGGCGCATTTGCCTGCGGGCAAGGATTTTTTACACATTCATTCTATATTTGCAGCATGTCAGTCATACAAAACATCCAAGATACGGTACAAAAAAGTTTAACCTTACTATACAGCCAAAACTTTACGGGAAAAGATTTCCAGGTCAACCAGACAAAACCTGAATTTGAAGGCGACTATACTGTAGTGATGTTCTCACTGGTAAAATCCCTAAAACAATCCCCCGATGCCATTGGCAACAGCCTGGGGAGCCACCTTACAACGCAATACCCGGATATTTTCGCCGGTTTCAATATAATCAGGGGGTTCCTGAACCTTACCATTGCCGACAGCTATTATACCCGCTTTCTGCAAGAACAATTCGGCAATGAAGCCTTTGGGCACAAACCCGCCAACGGCAAAAAGGTAATGGTAGAATATTCTTCCCCCAATACCAATAAACCTTTACACCTCGGGCATTTGAGAAACAACTTCCTGGGTTGGAGCGTTGCCGAAATCATCAAAGCAAACGGGTACGATGTAGTAAAGGCCTGCATCGTAAACGACAGAGGCATACATATCTGTAAAAGCATGATTGCATGGCAGCTTTTCGCCAATGGTGCCACCCCCGAAAGTACCGGTATCAAAGGCGATCATTTTGTAGGCGATTATTATGTACGGTTCAACGATGAATATAAAAAACAGGCAGACGGACTCGTAGCTGGCGGCATGAGCAGGGAAAATGCAGAAAAAGAAGCCCCCATAATGAAAGCCACACAGCAAATGCTGATAGACTGGGAAGACGGCAAACCGGAAATAAGGGAACTATGGAAAAAAATGAACGGCTGGGTATACGACGGTTTCGATATAACCTATCAGCGCATCGGCAGTGATTTTGACAAAACCTATTACGAGAGCGATATCTACCTCTTAGGTAAAGGCATTGTACAACAAGGACTCGAGAAAAAAGTTTTTTCCAGGAAAGATGACGGCAGTATCTGGATAGACCTTACTGCCGACGGGCTGGATGAAAAACTGGTACAGCGAAAAGACGGCACATCGGTTTATATCACCCAGGATATAGGGCTGGCAATAGAAAAATATAAGGAATACCAGCCCGAACAAAGCATATACGTAATCGGCAATGAGCAGAATTACCACATGAAAGTATTGCAACTCATTTGCGAAAAACTACAAATACCTAATGCGCAAAACATATACCACCTAAGCTACGGAATGGTAGAACTGACAACAGGGAAAATGAAAAGCCGGGAGGGCACCGTTGTGGATGCCGACGACCTGCTGGACGAAATGGCCGGCACTGCCCGGTTCCATACAGAAGAGCTTGGTAAAGTAACCGGCTTCACCGAAGAAGAGCTGAAAGAACTCTACACAACCATCGGGCTCGGAGCGCTAAAATTCTACCTGCTGCGTGTAGACCCCAAAAAAACCATGCTTTTCAATCCCGCCGAAAGCATCGATTTTCACGGATTCACCGGGCCATTTATACAATACACCTATGCACGTATCAAAAGCATACTCCGGAAAATAACCCCAGGCAGCCTGCCCGTAATCACTACGCCACTGCTGCCACTGGAAAAAACTCTTATCGTTGCACTGGAACAATACCCTACCGTAATAGAACAGGCCTACAACGAGCATAACCCATCGGTAATTGCCAACTATGCTTTCGGGCTGGCAAAAACCTTCAACTCGTTCTATACGGAACACTCCATCGGAAATGCAGAAACAGAAGAGAAAAAACAACTGCGATTATACATTTCCGTTATTACATCCCAGGTCATCCGGGATAGCATGCATCTACTTGGCATCCGGGTTCCCGAAAGGATGTAAATACAGGGGCTGTCATCCCCGGTGCAAATCCCGGCAGCAGTCCCGGCTGTACACTGCTGCTCCGCCGCCAACCCAGGCACAAACCCTCAGCGGGGCATCCGTTGCCATCCGGCAGCCCGTCCCCCGGCGTGCAGACATCATCAATTTACGTTTCCGGGTATTTTTGCAAAGTTTATTTTTTTTCTGCGTTGCAACACTGTTTTTTTCATAGCTTTGCATAGTCCATCAAAAAAGTAGACTTAAATATTATGATAC
>CAZKPH010000177.1:0-5393 GCA_964554605.1 uncultured Ferruginibacter sp. | reverse complement strand
CGGGGGTGGTTTGCCCGGACATATTGTAAAAATGAGTTTGCAGCTATCGGCCATACCAAAGAATGGGTGCAAATGAACCATTCGTTCACACAAAATGCCGGAACAGTAAGGGGGATGCATTTTCAAAGGCCACCCTATACTGAAGTAAAGATGGTTCGCTGCATAGCCGGTGCAGTATGGGATATTGTGGTTGATCTTAGAAAAAATTCTGCAACTTATCTCAAACACTTTAGTGTAGAACTATCTGCTGCCAATAAAAAAATGATTTATATTCCTGAAGGATTTGCGCATGGATTTCAGGCGTTGGTAAATGATACTGAACTTATTTATCATCATAGCCAGTTTTACACGCCCGGTTCAGAGGATGGGATCCGGTATGATGACATTCGCCTTGGGATTGAATGGCCGCTGCCAGTTGCTTCTGTTTCTCAAAGAGACCTGTCCTATCCTGATATATCAGAAAATTTTGATCCTGTTAATATAGAACTAATATGAAATGTAGATTTTGTAAAACCGAGTTGAAGCATACATTTATTGATCTGCTTAATTCTCCTGCGTCTAATTCATTTCTCACAGAAGACCAATTAAATGAGCCGGAAGTATTTTTCCCTTTAAAAGTGTATACATGCCACAATTGTTTTTTGGTGCAGGTAGATGAGTATAAGAAAAGTGATGCCATCTTCGACAGTAACTATGTGTATTTTTCTTCTTATAGCAAAAGCTGGTTGGAACATGCCAGAAAATATACTGAAAAAATGATCAGCCGATTTGGATTTGGCAAAGATGCATTGGTTGTCGAGATAGCATCCAACGACGGGTACTTATTGCAGTATTTCAAACAAAACAGTATTCCCGTTTTGGGCATAGAACCCACTGCTAATACAGCGGCTGTTGCTAAAGACAAAGGGATTGAATCGGTTGTAGATTTTTTTTGTGTCAGGCTGGCTAAAGAACTGGCTGCTGAGAATAGAAAAGCAGATTTGCTTCTCGGAAATAATGTTCTGGCACACGTTCCGGACATTATTGATTTTGTAGGAGGAATGAAAATTATTCTGAAAGATTCCGGTGTTATCACAATGGAGTTTCCTCACTTATTGCAGTTGGTGGAAAATAATCAGTTCGATACGATTTATCATGAACATTTTTCTTATTTGTCTTTTGGTACGGTAAAAAGAATTTTTGAATCGCAGGGGCTTGAAATGTTCGATGTTGAAGAGATACCTACACATGGAGGTTCATTGCGGATATATGCTAAGCATTTCGAAGATAACATTCATCAGGTAACCCCTCATGTAGAAGCCCTCCTTCGAAAAGAGAAGTCTGTTGGTTTAGATAAGCTGGAATATTACACCAATTTTCAGCAAAAGGCATTAAATATAAAACTCAGCTTTGTTGATTTCCTGGTTAGGCAAAAGCAATCAGGCACCAAAGTAGCAGCCTATGGCGCTGCAGCTAAAGGTAATACCTTGCTTAATTTTTGTGGTATTAAAAACGACCTGATCGATTTCGTTGTTGATGCAAATCCCAGTAAGCAAAATAAATATCTCCCGGCCAGCCATATTCCGGTTGTGGATGAAAAAAGTATACTGGAACAGAAACCAGATTATGTAATTATTTTCCCCTGGAACATAAAGGATGAAATTATTCAGCAACTTTCCTATATCAGAGGCTGGGGTGGAAAATTTGTCATAGCAATCCCGCATCTGCAAATACTTTGATATGAAAAAAATCCTTGTTACTGGTGCCTCCGGGTTTATTGGGAATCATGTTATCTCACAATTAACAGGACAGGGCTTTTCTATTGTGGCAGCAGGTACGGATATTCAAAAAGCTTCCAGGTATGATTGGTTCGGCAAAGTATGTTTCAGGGAATTCAATCTGGAGAAACTAGATAGAGAGCAAAATTATTATGAATATTTCGGCAGGCCGGACATATTAATCCATCTTGCCTGGGAGGGGTTGCCTAATTATAAGTCAATACACCATTTGGAAGTAAATCTTCCCCGACATTTTTTATTTTTAAAAAACATGGTAAAAAATGGATTAGATGATATTACGGTTACCGGTACCTGCTTTGAATACGGTATGCAAGAAGGATGCCTGTCAGAAGATATGCCTTGTAAGCCAGAGAATGCCTATGCAATAGCCAAGAATAATCTGAGAGGATTGCTTCAGGAATTATGTAGTGAAACATATTTTCATTTTAAATGGATACGATTGTTTTATATGTACGGTAAAGGGCAGTCTCCGACATCATTGTTTTCCCAATTGGAGACGGCCATTTTGAATAATGCTGAAGTGTTCAACATGAGTGGAGGGGAGCAGGTAAGGGATTACCTGCCAGTAGAGACAGTTGCAGAAAATATCGTCAGGGTATCTTTGCAAAATAAAGTAGAAGGAATTATAAACTGTTGTAGCGGCAAGCCTGTAAAGATTAAAGACATTGTGCAGGAGTACTTAAAAGAAAAGGGCTGTCAGATACGGTTGAATCTTGGTTATTATCCTTATTCGGATTATGAACCGATGAGTTTTTGGGGGGATGATTCGAAATTGAAAAAAATAATTGACTTAAAATGAGAAAACCAGAATTTAAATCTGCTATAAAATTAGTTTGATTCCCTTTTTAATATGTTAGAAGATTTTACTTTAGTTATTCCAACGCATAATCGACATTCCTATTTGGATAGAGTAATTGAATATTATCAAAGTTATACTTTTAATATTATTATTCTTGACAGTTCCCCTACGGTTTATGCAGGGATAAAAAGTACCCCAAGAATTATTTATTATCATTTGCCTGCAATGTCATTACCGAAGAAATTGGCTTATGGTATGATGTTAGTAAAATCAGAGTATGTGGCACTTATGGCTGATGATGATTTTCTGATTCCTGCTGCAATAAATACTTGTATTGAATTTCTCAAATATAATAAATCTTTTGTTTCGGCCCAGGGCAATGCATTGGTATACAAAAAACCGATGCAGAGTGGTGCGAATATTATTTTTCAATCTTTATATCCTGAAATCCGCTCCGATCAAATCACAAATATTGAATGGGAAGAAAGAATGAGAAGGGTATTCAGTCCTTATCGCTCTTATATATGGGCAGTTTTTAGAACAAATATTCTGCAAATTACCTACTCGGATAATTTATGTGTATCGAACTTATTTCTGAATGAGTATTTAAGTACATTAATACCAATTTGTTTTGGGAATTTTGCAGAACTGAATATTTTATATCAAGTGAGAGAATGGGTAGAAACATCCGACGACAAGATTACACCAAATATTGATTTAATATACAATTCTTGTGATCATAGACAGGAAATTTGTGATTATTTAGAATATATTGCTAAACAAGTATGTGATAACAGTAATTTGTCTTTTTCTGAGGTGCGGTCAATTGCAGGGATGGTTTTAGCGGCCTATGCACAAACTTGCCCGTCTGTATATAAACAACGAATGACATTAAAAAAACAGATTGGTAGTTTAATAAAAATTATACCGTTATTGGGAAACAGGATGGTTGATTGGAATAGAAAAAAAGAGATAAAGAGGCAAATGAGCAATTATGTCAGGACGGACGAAGATAAATTACATTTGAACGAAATTGCCCTATTGATTCAGAAATATAATAAACAAAAATGAAAACGCAGCAAGAAATTACAGTCGTTCATCTTGCCTGGGTACCTTACGGTATTGATCTGTTTACTCGTTTTATAGATTCTTACTTGGATTACACTGCTGGCTGCTCTCATGATTTGTTAATAGTGTTTAGTGGTGTGGAGAATGAATCACAGATAACACGGTATTTGCATTATGTAAATAGCAGAAGTATAAGCTTTAGGTATTATGTCAGGAAAGATGGCCAGGACATTGAAACCTATAAGTGGGTGGCAGAATTATCCGGGCTGAATTCAGAAGTGATCCTTTATCTAAATAGTTTCACCCGGTTTAATAGTCATAATTGGCTAAAAAAATATATGGATAATTTGTTGCCTGATATTGGAATGATATCTGCATCAGGGTCATATCAAAGCTATTATAGCTCTGTATTCTTAAATCAACCTATTGCCTGGGAAAGAAACAGAGGGATCCGTTACAATTACAGAAAATATAAATTGTTTCTCAAAGCGCTGTTTTATTGGCGATTTCTTTTTAATCCTTTCCCTAATCCTCATTTAAGAACAAACGGTTTTATGATCAGAAGGAAGGATATGTTGGTGATAAGAATCAAATTGCCGTTAAAAAACAAATTTGATGCTTATTTAGTTGAGAATGGGAGGAGAAGTTTGACAAAGCAGATACTTGGAATGGGTTATAGAGTAGGAGTTATTGGCAAAGATGGCAGGTTATACGATATAGGTGATTGGGCAAATAGTTCAATATTTTGGCAAAGTAATCAGGAGAACCTCCTGATTTTGGATAATAAGACAGATGAGTATGATTGTGCCAATATTGATAAAAAGACTAAATTACATCTCTTGGCATGGGGGAAATAAAACATAAATATTCAATTATACTGCCCGTCAGGAATGGAGGCGAACTTCTTAAGGAATGTGTATTAAGCATACTGTGCCAGACTTTGGGCAATTTTGACCTGGTAGTGTTGGATAATAATAGTACTGACGGCACTATTGAATGGGTGGCAAATATTAAAGACAGCCGTATCCATATATACCCAAATAATAATGATCTGTCTATCGTAGAAAACTGGGGTAGGGTGGTAGGAGTACCTAAGAATGAATTTATGACACTTATCGGGCATGATGATATCCTTTACCCGGATTATCTGCAAACTATGGATGACCTGATAAATCATCATCCTGGAGCTACATTGTACCAGGCACACTTTAATTTCATAGATGAAAATGGCAAGGAGATACGCAAATGCTTACCTATGCCTGAAAAGATAAGTGCAGGGCAATTCCTGGAATATGAAATACTTCGGCAAATGGATAGTACCGGTACCGGATACATGATGCGTTCTTCTGATTATGATAGCCTGGGTGGTATTTCATCGGCATATCCCCGGTTGATATTTGCCGACTATGAGCTTTGGTTGAAACTGATGCATAGAGGATATCTGGCTGTAAGTAACAAAGAGTGTTTTTCTTATCGAATGCATAATAGTACTTCCAGGCTAACGGATGGAGATGATTATCAATATGCTTTCTGCCATTATGCAGCGTTCCTTAATGATTTTATGCACAAGGATATATTGGTGGAAAAGGTAATGAAAAAATATTTTTTAAAAATGCTTTATTATTTTACTCAAAGCCTTTCACATAGATTGCTTAAGACGGACAAGGGAAAAAGGGAAACTACGGTTAATGCACTGATCAGGAAGACAAAGCAAATTGCAAATGAAATTATACCCGGCCAGGCATACT
>CAZKPH010000176.1:0-5402 GCA_964554605.1 uncultured Ferruginibacter sp. | reverse complement strand
TCAAAAAAAAAATTAAACACTAAAAAATAATAATAAGAACCCCGTTAGTAATACATAGCGGGGTTCTTTATTTTATCAACTGTTTCTTGTTTTTTGCTTAGCCTGACGTATTTTTGCACTTTAATTTTCTTTATAAATGGTAGAACCAATATTACTTCAAGCGGCTGATGCGAATAATGCCGGGAATTATTTCTCAATAGGAGTACAGTTGATTTTTGCTGTGGGTTTTGTAGCATTCATGATAGCATTTTCCCAGTGGGTTGGCCCTAAGCGTAAAACTACCGACAAGTTACAAAATTTCACAAGCGGCATTGCGTCGCACGGAAATGCAAGACAACCGATGGCTATTAAATATTTTTTGGTAGCCATTTTGTTTGTACTGTTTGATGTGGAAGTAATTTTCTTTTATCCCTATGCCGTAAATTTTAAAGAGTTGGGCTGGGATGGATTTATTGCTGTAGTACTATTTGTGGCACTCTTTCTCACAGGCTTTATCTATATAATCAGGAAGGGTGCTTTGAAATGGGAAGATTAAAGAATTAAATATAATGAATGCTGATATTTGAATAGGCCTGTATATCCAGCATGACACCCAAAATCTATAATTAATTATGCGTCCGGTACGTTTTAATATTCATCCCAAAGAGTCGCCGATAGAGACATCTGTGACATTTGCTGAATCGCCTGGCGGTTATTCAGGGGAGGGGTTCTTTACTACACGCTTAAGTGATGTAGTGGGGCTTGCCCGTAAAAATTCTATCTGGCCATTGCCTTTTGCAACTTCATGTTGCGGGATTGAATTCATGGCTACGGCAGCAGCTCATTACGACCTGGCACGCTTCGGTGCTGAGAGAATGGCCTTTACGCCCCGTCAGTGCGACTTAATGATGGTAATGGGAACCATATCTAAAAAAATGGCACCTGTTGTGAAACAAGTATATATGCAGATGGCAGAGCCTCGCTGGGTAATGGCGGTAGGAGCTTGTGCCAGCAGCGGAGGTATATTTGATACTTACAGTGTTTTACAGGGTATCGACCAGGTAGTACCGGTAGATGTATATGTGCCAGGGTGCCCTCCCAGGCCGGAGGCAATACTTGATGGATTTATGCGAATACAGGACCTGGTGGCAAATGAAAGTATCAGAAGGCGCAACAGCGACCAATATAAGGCACTCATGGAAAGTTATGGGATACAATAACCAGGAAAGAATAATAACAATAGGGTGCTATAAAGTTTTTGAGGTTCGAATTTTGTAATCATTTTTCACTATGAACTTGACAAACGAAGTAGTTAAACAAAAATTGTCTGAAAAGTTTGGGAGCCAGGTTTCTGGTTTTGAAGAGGCTAACGGTATGTTAAGTTTCGAAGCTCCCAAAGAAATCAATCTAAAGGTTTTACAATTTTTATATGAAGACGAAATTTTAGGGTTTCGGTTCCTTACGGATATAACCGGTGTACATTATCCCGACAGGGGAGAAAAAGAATTATCGGTTGTTTATCATCTTCATAATCTGAGAGATAATTTGCGGATACGTTTTTCGATTTTTACCAGTATTGATAATCCTGATGTTTTTACTGCTACCAGTCTTTTTGCTTCTGCAAACTGGATGGAAAGAGAAACCTATGATTTCTTTGGGATCAATTTTGTTGGCCATCCAAACCTAAAAAGGATCCTTAATGTAGATGAAATGGATTATTTTCCTATGCGGAAGGAATATCCGCTGGAAGACCAGACGAGAATTGATAAGGATGATGAAATGTTTGGGCGGGGTGGAAGCATTATGTAGGAGAATGAATAACAGTTTACCCAATATGAAATGAAATGAATTTGTACAAACGATACCGGTTATTATTGATGAACATCTTGATATTAATTTGTATCATTTTGATAATCTTTTTGCCGGACATGAGTAATTGGGAAGGCATCCGGACGCTTTGTGAAGGATTTGTGGTAGCAGGAAGCATAATCAATATATTCTTTTTTATCAGGTTGGCAGTAGGGAAAAATACGGAATAAATAAATTGGTCTGCCTGCCGGGTTTGAATGAAATTCAAAAAATAAAATGTCAGAATTACAACATAAAAATATCGATCTCCCCGATGGGGCAATTGAAAAACAGACCACGACTTTAAATTTGGGGCCGACACACCCTGCTACGCATGGGGTAATGCAGAATATTCTGGAACTGGATGGAGAAAGAGTATTGAGCGCAGACCAGACTATCGGGTATATCCACAGGGCTTTTGAAAAACTTGCAGAGAGGCGCCCTTTGTTTCAGATTACACCAATTACTGATAGATTGAATTATTGCAGCAGCCCGCTTAATAACATGGGGTGGCACCTCACATGCGAAAAACTGCTCAATATACATACACCCAAACGGGTGGATTATCTACGTGTAATTATTATGGAGCTTGCCCGGATTGCAGATCACCTTATTTGTAATTCTATTGTGGGAGTAGATGCCGGTGCTTTTACCGGCTTCGTTTATGTAATGGAGTACCGGGAACTCGTTTATGAGATATATGAAGAAGTATGTGGTTCCCGCCTTACAACTAATATTGGCCGGATCGGAGGCTTTGAAAGGAATTTTTCCAACACCGCTTTCGAAAAATTAGAAAAATTCCTGAAAGAGTACCCCAAAGCTTTGAAGGAATTTGAGACATTGATGACACGCAACAGGATATTCATGGACAGGCTGAAAGGTACCGGGGCCATAAGCGCTGAAAGAGCAATGAATTACGGGTTTACCGGGCCCAATCTCAGAGCAGCCGGTGTAGATTATGATGTACGTGTGCATACCCCTTACAGCAGTTACCAGGATTTTAATTTTAAAATACCCGTAGGTTCTACCGGCGATAATTACGATCGGTTTCAGGTACGTGAAGAGGAAATGTGGCAAAGCTTGGATATTATACGCCAGGCATATGAGAAAGTTCAGGAATTCAAAGGGTCAGAAGCAGAAGTGTTCCATGCAGATGCTCCGGAATATTACCTGCCAGAGAAAAAGGATGTATATACTAAGATGGAAGCTTTGATATGGCACTTCAAGATCATTATGGGAGAAACCGAAATACCAAAAGGAACTGTGTATAATTCAGTCGAAGCTGCGAATGGAGAATTAGGTTTCTATCTGGTTAGCGATGGAGGGCGTACGCCTTACAGGCTTCATTTCAGGCGGCCTTGTTTTGTATATTACCAGGCATTTTCGGAATTGGTAAAGGATTCTATGCTCAGTGATACCATCATTACAATGAGTAGCCTGAACCTGATTGCGGGAGAACTGGATGCCTGATAATGTTATGATGATAAATTTTATTTAGTATTGATTTTGTATTTAATATATGGTGAATTTTAATGATCAACAATTGGCTGAATTTAACAGGCTGGTAGCTCGTTACCCGGAGGGGAAACAAAAAAGTGCACTACTGCCGGTGTTACATCTGGCTCAGGATAGTTTTGGCGGTTGGCTTAGCCAGGAAACGCTTGACTATGTTGCCGCATTGCTTAATGTAAAACCAATAGAAGTATATGAGGTAGCTACATTCTACAGTATGTATAATCTTAAGCCTGTAGGTAAATATGTCTTTGAGGTATGCCAGACTGGTCCTTGTATGCTGATGGGTAGCGACAGTATCATTAAATATATCGGGGATAAACTGGGCATCAAACCCGGTGAAACTACACCGGATGGCATGTTTACATTAAAAACTGTAGAATGCCTTGGAGCCTGCGGTTATGCCCCTATGATGCAAATGGGCAAACAATATAAAGAACATCTTACTAAAGAGAAAATTGATGCTATTGTGGAGGAATGTAGAAAAAATGCGGGAATAAACAATTGACCGATATGAAATTTAGGGCTACCATAATTGCAATGCTATTTACGTTCTGTGCCTGTGAATGGGGTTCAGCACAGCCTGGCGCAGAAACAGATGTTTGGAATAGGGTAGATGCGTTGAATAAGGCAATATTTGTTTCAAAAGACAGCGTTGCCCTGAAAGAAATACTTAGGGATGATGTTACTTATGCACATTCCGGGGGAAATATAGAGAACAAAAAAGAAATGATCAGTAAGGCAGTCAGTAACCAGACAACTTACCGTGATATAACGACCAATAAGATCAGTATTCAGATAATTGATAAGAAGACTGCAATTGTAAGGCACCAGTTCAATGCTATTCAGAAAGATAAAGAAGGGGTGGAATCGGAATTGCACCTTGGAGTATTACAGGTTTGGATCAAAGAAAAGAAGGCCTGGCACTTAATAGCAAGGCAAAGTGTTAAAGTAAAATAAAGGATGAATTAACTATCAAATTCAGGAATGGGCAGAAAATTATTATTAGAAAAAGCACACATTGAAGGGATCCGCTACTACGATGTTTATCGCCGTGAAGGAGGTTATAGGAGTGTAGAGAAAGCCTTAAAAGGAATGGCACCCGAGGCTGTAGTGGAAGAAGTGAAGAAAAGCGGTATACGGGGCAGGGGTGGTGCGGGTTTCCCGGCTGGAATGAAATGGAGTTTTATTGCAAAACCTGAAGGTGTCCCCCGCCATCTGGTTTGTAATGCAGATGAAAGTGAACCGGGAACTTTCAAAGACCGTTACCTGATGGAATTCCTGCCTCATTTGCTGATAGAAGGAATGATCGTTTCTTCGTATGCACTTGGAAGTAATATAAGCTATATTTATATACGCGGTGAATACGCCTGGATTGTAGATATACTGGAGCAGGCAATTGCAGAGGCCCGCAATAACGGTTTTCTCGGGAAGAATATTCTGGGAAGTGGGTTTGATTGTGAGATATATGTACAACGAGGTGCCGGGGCATATATCTGTGGGGAAGAAACTGCTTTGTTGGAAAGCCTGGAGGGAAAAAGGGGGAATCCCCGTATCAAACCTCCGTTTCCTGCTGTTAAGGGTTTGTGGGAAAGGCCTACAGTTGTCAATAATGTGGAAACACTAGCTGCCGTGGGCCCGATAATTAATATTGGCGGGGAGGAATATGCCCGGATCGGAGTAGGGAGATCTACCGGTACGAAACTGATATCTGCCTGTGGCAATATTAAAAAACCCGGCGTTTATGAAATAGATATGACGATAAGTGTGGAAGAATTTATTTATAGTGAAGAATATTGTGGAGGCATTGCCAATGGCAAAAGGCTGAAGGCTTGCATACCCGGAGGTTCTTCCGTACCTATTTTACCGGCCAATCTTTTATTAAAGACTGCAAAAGGCGAACCCCGGTATATGAATTATGAAAGTCTCAGTGATGGAGGGTTTGCTACCGGGAGTATGTTGGGAAGTGGTGGTTTTATTGTGCTGGATGAAGACCAGTGCGTTGTGAAAAACACGCTGACACTTGCCAGGTTTTATCGTCATGAAAGTTGTGGGCAGTGTTC
>CAZKPH010000175.1:0-5424 GCA_964554605.1 uncultured Ferruginibacter sp. | reverse complement strand
ATTGGAAAAAGGTCTGGCTCAGTTAACTGACGAGGGTGTGGCACAATTATTCACGCAATTTGGCGGCACAAAAAAAATAGTTGGTTGTGTGGGCGAGCTTCAGTTTGAGGTAATCCAATACAGGCTTTTACAGGAATATGGTGCTTCTGTACAAATGAACAGCCTGCCATTTTACAAAGCCTGCTGGCTTACAACTATTAATTCGCAGAAGCTACAGGATTTCATCCGCTTTAAGCAGGGCAATATAGCTGAAGATAAAGACGGGCACCTGGTATACCTGGCCCAAAGTGAATGGTTTTTAAACACCGAAAGGCAGAATAACCCGGATATCGAATTCCATTTCAGCAGTGAGATACATAAATAAAGGGATTATCATCTGATTAAAAGTATATTCCCCTTTTTATCAGTTTTCCCGCAGAGGGTTTCGGCAATGATATGATAAACATAGTTTCCTGTTTCGGCTGGTTTGCCTTTATACTTCCCATCCCAGCAATCACCGGCATTTTCAGTATAGAAAACCAATTGCCCCCATCTGTTGTAAACGTAAAACTTTAGTTTATTGAAATATCCCCAGTATTTAGGCCCGAAGCAATCATTAAGGTTGTCTCCGTTTGGTGTGAATACATTGGGAAGCAGGTATAGTGAAGCGTTGTCAAAAGCAACATTTACAACCAGGGAATCCGATCCTGAGCAGCCGGCAGAAGTAGTACCTTTTACATAATACTTTTGGCTGGAGTGGATAGTAGCGACGGGGTTGTTGCTGGCCGGGTCGCTTAATCCATCTGCAGGTGACCATTCATAATTTTCTGCTCCTGTTGCGGCCAATTGTGCTGAAGAGTGGCTGCAATCAATGTCATTAGATTTGGAAGCTTTTACTGTTATTAAGGGCGAAACAATTACTGTTGTCTGCAGAGAGGATGAATAATTACATTTAGTTTCAGTTATCTGTACACTAAAAGTGGTAGTGGAAGGAGCAGTGGCAATCGGATTGGCAGAAAAAGGGTCATTTAAAAGAGTGGCGGGTGACCAGCTATATTTGTTACCGCCCGATGCACTTAAGTTAACGTTGCTATTGGCCAGGCAAACTGACTGGTCTTTTGAAATGGTAAATGCCGGAGTTTGCAGGATTGTTACCATAACGGAATCTTCATAATTGCAATCTGCCATATCTTTTGCGTAAACATGGTATTTAGTATCTGTGGAAGGGCTGGCAACAGGTGTGGCAGACGAAGCTGAAATTAAAGAACCTGTGGGAGCCCATTGATAAGATGTGGCACCCTGGGCAAATAGTTGTACCGAAGAATTTTTGCAGATAGAAGTATCATTACTTACAGATAAGTTAATGGCCGGGTAATATTGAAATGTCAAGATTGCCGTATCTGAACAATTAGAGGTATTTGTGACAATAAGCTGGTATTGGCCTGCATTGGATACAAGATAAGGTGAAAGGACTGGTATATTATTTAAACTCCATGTCTGTGTTAAAGCACCGGTAGCAAAAGATGTATCCAATCTGACAGGCAGGCCCTGGCAATGGGTTATTGCCCGGTCATTTCCGATAGTAGGTTTTGGGTAGTCTGTAAGGGCCACATAAGCTGTATCTGAACAAGACTGATTGTCTGTTGCTATTAATGTGTAAGTATCGGGTTGTGTAATAGAAACCGGAAGAGGTATTGCAGTATTACCAAGAAGCCATTTTTGTGTTAAACCTGTTATTGAAAACAGGCTTGTAAGATTGCTCGGCATTCCTGAGCATTTTGAAAGGCTTTTGTCCGGGCCCAGATCCGGCCCGGCAGATGTTGAGATTGCAACAGAGTGGGAAGTTTTGCATCCGGCAGCATTCGTTACGGTTAAGGCAACGGTATAGGTACCGGATACAGGAAAAGTGTGAGTAATATTTTGCGATGTACCGGAGGAGCCATCTCCGAAATCCCAGTACCAGGATTGAATAGAGGTAGAAGCAGGAAACGCAGATCCGCTAAAATCATATTTTCGGCAGCCTGAACCGGAATAGCTGATCTGAATAGAATCGAGGCATTGAATTGCGCAAGAGTCAATAATTAATGGGCACTGTGGATTTGAATTGTTGATAGTAGCATTCCCGGAAATAGTACCATCCCAGCTTGAATTGCCTTGTTTATTATTTAAGTTGTCGAAAGTATAATATGCAAGAAGGCCGGGTTGAGAAGCAGGATTAGGCAAAGAAGAACTCATATAATCCCGTATTTGCTGTTGTGTCCTAACTACCTTCCAAATACGGACCTCATTGATATAGCCAATCATATTTTCTATAATTGATCCTGTATACAGACCAATCCTTGTTGGAAAATCATTCTGGTATAGATTTCCGGTAGCGGCTACCTGGCTCATAAGAAATCCATTTCTGTAAAATTTCAAGGCTGTCCCGTCATAGACCATTGCTACGTGGTAGGTCTTGGTAATAGTAAAATCACAGATGCTTGGAGTACCGTAAAATCCATTTGTGGTAGTAATGTATGCGGCATTGGGCCTAAGAAGGTAGTTAATATTGGAGGGGTCAAGGTGTTTTGAAACTATATCCCCTACATTGTCATCTCCGGTACCTGTTGTAAAAGTTTGTGTACGGTTGAAAACAGCTTCGACGGTTAATTGTGTGCCGGGAATATCGAGATCGCCAATGGTAACATAGGAACCATACGAAGGAAGGTTCAGCCATTTATCACATTGTGCATTTCCCCAAAAAGGGAGAACAAGCAATAAAATGATTGAGGAAAATTTCATCACATAAAATATTCCCAAATATATGCCAAAATTATATTCCTGTATAATTGAAAGGCTTTATTTGTTTCAACTCATCTTTTAACTGCTTTGGGACTTTGAGTTTGTTGATAAATGCGTGGATGCTTTTTTGGCCTATTGATGCATTGCCTCTGGTGAGGTTTTTGAGCATTTCATATGGTTCGGGGTAGTTCTCCCGACGAAGGATTGTTTGAATTGCTTCAGCTACAACCGCCCAATTTTCATTCAGGTCCTGCCTGAGTTTTGGTTCATTCAAAATGAGCTTGCCCAGCCCTTTTTCAATAGACTTTATGGCGATTAGCGTATATGCTACGGGGCTACCGATATTCCGCAAGGCCGTAGAATCAGTCAGGTCTCTTTGAAGGCGGGAAACAGGAAGTTTGGCAGACAAGTGTTCCAGCAAAGTATTGGCGATACCCAGATTACCTTCTGCATTTTCAAAATCTATCGGATTTACTTTATGAGGCATTGCACTGCTGCCTACTTCGCCTTTTTTAGTCTTTTGCTTGAAATAATCCATGCTTATGTATGTCCAGATATCCCTGCAGAGGTCGATAAGGATAGTATTCATCCGTTTAATTGCATCAAAATGTGCTGCAAGCATATCGTAATGCTCTATCTGGGTAGTATATTGCTGGCGTTGTAAATGAAGTTTATTTTCTGTGAAATCATTGGCAAATTTAATCCAGTCTGTTTTTGGGAATGCAACATGATGGGCATTAAAATTGCCTGTGGCTCCGCCAAATTTTGCCATAAAAGGGATATAACTGAAAAGTTGTATCTGATTCTCCAGCCTTTCCACAAATACCATAAATTCCTTCCCCAGTTTTGTCGGGGAAGCCGGTTGGCCGTGTGTACGGGCCAACATAGGTATATCTTTATAGCCTACAGCCAGGTTTGCCAGGCTATGTTGAAGATTAATTATTGCCGGCAGGTATTCATATTCCATCGCATGTTTCCAACTAAGCGGGATGGCAGTATTATTAATATCTTGTGATGTGAGGCCGAAATGGATCCATTCTTTCAGGCCAGGAGCATTACATTTGCCAAGTTCATCTTTAAGAAAATATTCAACAGCTTTTACATCATGGTTGGTGATTTTCTCTGTAGCTTTTATTTTTTCGGCATCGGCCAGCGAAAAATGGCTGGCAATCTTTTTTAAGTGTTTTTTTACTTCTGAAGGGATTTTGATAAATTTTTTCTCTTCCAGAAAAAGAAAATACTCAACCTCAACATAGACACGATATTTTATTAGGGCAAATTCGGAAAAATATTCATCCAATTGCTCTGTTTGTTTACGGTACCTGCCGTCTATAGGCGACAGGGCGGTAAGTTGGTGTAAATCCATATTGAAACACTAAATTTGCAACAAAATTAAACTAAAGCTTTTGGACAGAAAAATTAGAGTGGGTGCAGTTAGTTATCTGAATACCAAACCATTGGTCTATGGATTTGAAAGAGGGATGATGAAAGATGAGATTGAACTGAGGTTTGATTATCCGTCAAATATTGCACAGATGCTGCTTACAGATGAAATTGATATAGGCCTTGTGCCTATTGCGGCTTTGGTACATTTAAAGGAATATCATATTGTATCCGACTATTGTATATCCAGCGAGGGTGAAGTAGCCAGTGTAGGGATATTTAGTGAGATGCCATTAGAGAAAATTGAAAAGCTTTTGCTTGATTACCAGAGCCGGACATCTGTGGCGCTTGCACAAATACTTCTAAAAGAGTATTGGAAATTCTCCCCGATGTTAGAAAACGGTGGGGTGGATTTCATTAATCAAATCAGTGGTTCAACGGCAGGAGTCATCATCGGGGACAGAGCGTTAAAGCAGCATAGGCATTCTGCCTACTATTATGATCTGGGGCTTTCCTGGCAACAATATACCGGTTTGCCATTTGTTTTTGCTGCGTGGGTAAGTAATAAACCTATTCCCCCAGCTTTTATTGACAGGTTTAATATCGCTAATAAAGAAGGCCTCTGCCACCTGAATGAAATCGTACAGCGGTTTGCGATACCTGAATTTGACCTTGATAAATATTATAATGAGCATATAAAATTCATGCTGAATACTTCCAAGCTTGAAGCAATAGCTTTATTTTTGGAGAAGCTAAAAACGAACTTATGAAAGTAGTCATATTTGCTGGAGGGCTGGGTACAAGAATATCTGAAGAAACAGATATAAAGCCTAAGCCAATGGTAGAGATAGGGGGAAAGCCTATACTTTGGCATATCATGAAAATTTATAATCATTACGGATATAACGATTTTATTGTTTGCCTGGGATACAAAGGATACGCCATTAAAGAGTATTTTGTAAATTATTTTCTCTATAATTCTGATATTACAATAGATGTCGGGAGTAATTCTATGGAAGTACATGGCAGCCAGACTGAGAATTTCAAAGTAACATTGGTAGACACGGGGCTGCATACAAAGACTGCCGGCAGGCTAAAGCAAATAGAAAAGTATATTGGTGACGAGGATTTTATGCTTACATACGGAGATGGTGTTTGTGATATTAACATAAATGACCTTGTGAAATTTCATAAGGCCCATGGCAAAACTGCTACTGTAACTGCCGTACAACTGGAAGCGAGGTTTGGTGGAATAGATATAGCTAATGGGGGCGAAGTAGG
>CAZKPH010000174.1:0-5442 GCA_964554605.1 uncultured Ferruginibacter sp. | reverse complement strand
TATTTGTAAGACAAAGATGCAATTAAAATAGTTCCCGACAACAAAAAAATATAATAGGCAGGGATTACTACCTGTGCCGGGACATGCCTGCTTATTTTAGGTGTAATTACCCTAAGAAAATAATCAATAAGCATGTGGTACATATATAGCCCATAAGAAATAACACCAAGGTACGTAAGTACTTTTTTCTCCAGGTTTACCAAGGGCCGGGATATTACGGAAACATTAAGAATAAGGAGTCCGTACATGAATGAACAGATTATTTTAAATATCAATGCATCGGAGAAACTGAACCCGATAAAGTAGTGCCAGCATATTACTGCAAGTATGGCGAATTGTGTAACCTTATGAACGAAGAAAGATTTGTTGTACCAGTCGTATTTATTAAAAAGGATATAGGCAAAAATACTCCCCGTAGCCATAGCAAAGAATTTCTGTGATAAGAGAAATCTTTGCATATTGGGCGAGAACTCTAGTATGTTATAATAAACGAGGATATAAAAAAGTGTGGAAACAGTTACAAAAAGGAATATCATCATTTTCAGATGGTTCTTAAAAAATTTGACTAATGGCGCCCAAAAAAGGTAAAACTGCTCCTCCACCCCGATAGACCAGAGTGGGTTTAATATCCCTACACTATAATTTTTGGCAACATAATTGGGCAAAAAGAAAAGGAATAATAAAACACCTTTCCAAATAGGAAAATCAAAATAAGCGGTGTGGTACAAATGTGGGTATATGACACCCAGCAAAACAAAACCTATGGCCGTAACAAGAAAATACAGTGGCCATATCCTGAATACTCTTCGCAAATAGAATTGTTTAATGGATACGGTACCGGTTTCCCTGATCTCTGCCAGTAGTAAATAGGTAATCAGGAACCCGGAAAGCGTAAAAAAGAAGTTCACCGCATCTTCGCCTCTGTTAAAAACAGCCAGGTCGGTACTTTTGGTAATTCCAAGTTTCCAAAGCGATATGGCGCCATGACTGATGATTACGAAAAATGCTGCGAAAAAACGCAAAGAGTTCAGCCCTCTCAGGTATTTGAAGTGCATTGCTTAATTGATTATACGGGTGATAACTGGTACTGCAGGATTGCCTTTATAGATTACATAAGGCTGCAAATTACTTTCGGCTACAGAGTTAATCCCCAAAATACTATGCGTACCGCATGTCACACCGCCGAATACTACAGCCTTTGCCCCTACCCAGGCACCTTCTTCAAGAATAATCGGTAGTGAAACAAAATCGAATGTCTCTTTAGTATGGTCATGGCTTCCTGTCAGCAATAATGCGCCCTGCGATATTGTACAACTTTTCCCGATCTTCACTTCAGACAAATTATCGATCCAAACATCTTCGCCAACCCAACTATAATTATCTATGCTCAATTTCCAGGGATATTTAATATTTACCGAAGGTTTAATAACTACACCGGAACCAATATGGGCGCCAAAGGCCTTTAAAAGAAACACCTTGCTCCCCGAAGAGATATTAAAAGCGTTCTTAAAAAAAACGATATTAGCGATATACCAACATAGTTGTTTTATACGGGAAGCCCCGACATCAATGGTAGTTCGATACAGTGAATTATTTACTTTTTTCATATTCAGGAAAATAAAACTGTATATTGTTTTTTTAAATCCGGGTTATTAATAAATCTATTGGCAAAATCCCATGCGGCCATTGTATGTGTATCAAAGTTATCCTGATTCCATTTAACAGCTTCATTTAATGCGTCTTTAAAGAGCCCCGGAGATTGTAATGGCAGATCCCAACCTATATTCTTTTCATTCAATTTCAACCAGGGAGTCTGGTCACTAATCAATACCGGCCGGCCGGCCAGCAGAGCTTCAAATATTGAATGCCCAAAATTTTCCCCTGTTGTAGGCAGAATAAACAGGTGGTTCTCCCGAAGCAGTTGAATCAATTCGCTATTTTTCTTTGGCCCCAGATAATCCGTCTTAATATTAGAAGGCAGTTCATTCATTTTTTGGAGACAGTTATTCCAGTATACTTCATCTTCAACCGGGCCGACGATTTTCAATTCGATGTTACCCTTTATACCATCATTCAATACCTCCAAAAAAAATAACAGGTTCTTGATTGCAACAATCCTTGCAATGAATATACATTTCAGCACCCCCGCAGATTTTGTCAAAGCCTGGTATGAAGGCTGGTTACAATTAGGCAGGTTATCTGCAATAATTACACTGCTTCCCTGGAAAAAAAGCCTGATTGCTTCTGCTTCCCTTTCATTGGTAGCATGAAAAGTTATTTTCTTATTAACCCGCAATAATCTGAACAGGCTGATAAAAGGTTTTTTCTTAAAACTTTTTACTGTCAGTGCGCTATCATACAATGCGCCTCTGGGGCATAATACAACTTTAGATTTGATAATACCCAATAGTTTAAGTATAAGCGGGTATACCACAAAGTACGGTGAGAATAAATGATTAAGATATACGATATCGGCCCTGGCAGCAATAATTGCTTTCTTCATGTTCCATACTGAAAGCGAAGATTTCCTAAGATAACAGACATGGATTCCTTCAATGACATTGTTGAGCCAGGCACCCGTTTCAATTCCGGGATAAGGAGTTTTCTCCCCATGATCCGTATCGGTAGTAAGTACATAGATATCATACTCATCCCGTAAAGCGTAAGAAAGATTTACACAGGATTGTATCGGCCCTCCGGCCTTGTAACCGGGGGTGAACCAATCTACCAGAACCAATAACCGCTTTTTAGTCTGAGCCATGATTATTCTTTATTTTCTTTCCCAGTATCATACCGCTTTTTTGAAAGTGCCCTGTCATATAAATATATCAATAGAAAAATGGCAAGGTAGGCGCTGATGTTAAACAGCATGTGATGATCGACATGCGGGACAGTGTTGCGCCAGTTATTATTTGTTGCAAGCAATAATAATGCTATCCGCATTACATTGATACACCACAACACAACCCATCCTGCTACTACCCATAACAATTTCCTTACCGGTTTGCCTTTATTGGCAGCCACAAAAGCCGCCCAGAAGCTAAACACTCCGATACCCAGGCAAGAATACACCATCCTTACCGACCTGCCACCTGCGACACGCAAAAAAAAATTTCCTTCAACATGAGAATCATATCCGAGCATATATAAAACAAAATGTGCTCCAGCTAATAAAGACCTGCGCAACACAGATACATAATCCAGGTATTCTTTGACAAAGGAACTGTAATAATTGCCTGGTACTGTTAATCCGATAATAAGCTGTGTTGTATAATAAAAGGCTACGAAATATAACAGAAACCGGAATATGTACAGATACACTTTTTTATTTCTCATAAAATATTGCATCTTATACATTTGCTGGAATTGGGGCTTCTACAGTATTACTTTTATTATCCTGGTTGCTCGCCCTCTTTTTAAATACATTTTTCCAAAAGGTTAACATGACAAATATCATAAAACAGGATTTGACGACATGGCCAAGAATAGTCTGCAATTCGCAGTCGGGCCTGATCGGATAATAAAACACTAACGGTGTAAACATCAATAATATCGGATATTTTTTGCCATTCTTCTGAAATACTTTCAATATAATATTATATGCCATGCCTAATACGAGCATAAAGAGAGCGCCTCCCACCACTCCAAAATTAATGTATGCATCCCCCAGCGAAGAAAGCCCCATTGAGGTACCGGCTTTGATCTTGATACCTGAATATTTGGTAAAGATTTCCCTATTGCCTGCCGTAAGCTTATTAGGCGCCAGGAAACGAGGCAGAAACGCAGCCTCGAGAATACGCATCATTTCCTTGCCATTTTCAAAAGGAACCCGGTCTGGTATCGTGAACATAATATTGGTAATGATAAAACCCTGGTTGATACGGCTGACATTGTTTGCCAAATTACCGAAACTGAAAAAATTGGCATTTTCATTTTGCTCTTCATACAGTTCGGTAAAGGTATCAATACCTGCTCCCTGCGTATGGATAGCAGACCGGTATATACCCTTCATTAATTGAATAACAACTGCCATGAAGATGAACACTGTAAGGCCGATCAGTTTTATATTTACTCCAAAACGGTATTTTATAGCATATACCGCAGCCGTAAATATCAGCCAGGTAAGCAGGTCATGAAACATACCGTCACTTAATGAGGAGGACACGATGGAGCCGATAACTACTGTCAATGGAAGAGGCTTTAGCATTTTAGTTCCGATAACCAACAGGAATAAACCAATGAATTTTGCGCTACCTAACAGGTAAAATACAAAAGCCAGTTCTGAAGCAAAGAATGTAGACACGACACTTGCCACAAGGCCCACGCCTATAAACCAATATGGTAATTTTGGAAAACGGCTGACAAAATCGGAAATATCCTTTTCGTTAATCCACTCACCACTCATATTTTTAGAATTAAAATGTAACCCTAAAATAAAGGCCAGTACGGCCGGAATTGCGTAACCAAAATATTCAGATTCCGGGATCTTCATTCTGTAAGCCACATAAGTATATTCATCAAACCCGTTATAAGCAAGTGTTGGCCCTACAAAAAATTGGATACACATAAATAATCCCAGCAGGTATCTTACGGGTATCACTTTACCCATAGAATCAAAAAAGAGCAGAAAATGGTGAAGGAACAACAATATTGCGAAAAAACATGTCCAACTGATACCGGGGAAACTGGCCCGGATAAGTAATGCTAACCCTATGAAAATAGGCCAGTTAAAATCTTTTGGAAATAGTGTTTTCAAATTAGTTGCAGTTATTTTGTATTGACATCTTTATTTTCCGTTTGCTTTATGCACTCTCCGATTGCATTACAGATGTTTTGGTATGACCAGTCTTTCAATATTTTATTCTGCGAAAATAACCCCATGTCTTTCAACCCGGATCTGTCAGTTGCTATTTTCAACATTTTATCAATCAAATCATTCTTCTCCCCGGCGGCAAAAATATAACCGTTTTTTTTATTCTCCACCAAATCTGTACTACATCCGCATTTTGTACTTACAATTACGGGCCTTCCGGAAGCCATTGCTTCATTAATAGCCAATCCCCATGTTTCCCCCGGGCCCTTCGACGGCAGCACAAATATATCCCCTAACCGATACACAACCGGCATCATTGTTTGATTCTGGAAATTGATAAAATGGATATTGGGATTGCCCTCATACATTTCCTTTAGTTTTTTTTCATCCACACCATTGCCTACCAATACCAGGTGAAGATCATCCTTTTGGATTTTTTCGAAAGACTGTAATAACAATGAAGGGTCCTTTTTGGGCTCAAGTTTTCCGGCATACAGGAATACAATATCATTTTCGCCGATGCCGAGAGATAAACGCCATTTACCTGCACTTGCAGTGTAACTTCCATCCGTATCCAGAAACCTCACATTATCAATAGCATGTGGAGCAAATACCAACTGCGATTCCTT
>CAZKPH010000173.1:0-5460 GCA_964554605.1 uncultured Ferruginibacter sp. | reverse complement strand
ACCCTTCCGCGGGTTATTTGCTGAATAGTAGTTCGATGACCCTCCTCCCTTACTGCCGGACTCCAATGGTGGCACCCGTTTGACACAAGCTCCCTCTGCCGGTTCCTCCAGATCGTATAACTCCTTGAAATAGGCATCAGGAGCGCTGGACTCAAACCGGTTGAATCCCTCCGCATACGCTATGATATTGCTGAGCGACGGCGACGGAAGGACATCGATAACTGGACGACCCTGGTAATCATAAAATGTCTCCGATACCACCGTGCTCCCTGTCGTATTATCCTTCGTGACGCTTTGGCGGCTCCGCATACTGCCATCAAAATATTGAACCACGGTATTCCTTTTGCCCTCCTCGGAATACATCGTACAGGACTGCCAGTTTAAATTTGACTGGTGTCCCGAAAAATAGTACCTCCCTCCGCTACTCCACTCCCCTGTTAATACCCTGCCATTCTGCTGGTACTGAACCGGCCTTACACGATAATACAAATATCCTTCCCCATCGTATAATAACGGAATAATGTAAAACGGATTCCGGGCCGCATTCGGAGATGACAGACTCCGAAAGGTACCGTTCACTATTGTCACACGCGTCGAATTCTTCTCATAGACGGAAGACGAGGATATACCGGGATCCCGGATCCCTTTCCCCTCCCACGCCCACTCTATATCAAAATGCGTTACCGCTCCCTGGGGCATATTATCCCAGCCTACAACGAGCTCGTCAGGAACCGATGATGAAGGCGTCTCATACAACACATTATTTACCCGAAGACCACAATTAAATATATAATCACGGCTTACCTTCAGCCTGTTCTCCAGTATGACATACTTCGATATCTCCAACAAAGGCATCCCGTCTCCCGACTCTATTCGCTTCACCGTTACCGTAACACGACGGCCTCCCGTAAAATAATAACTGCTCCGCGTCTTTGGCTGACCAGAACCCCCCTGACCGTAACTTACCTCCAGTACCCTGCCCGACTCATTTACCGTAGACCCGCTTATAGCCGTATAACTTATATCAAAAATTACACGCAACTTAAAACCTCCACTTATAAACAAATCCTCATTCACCATCAACGTAACCGTATTCGTATATTCCTGTGGCTTGCTAAAATCTATCGAAGATCGAAGCAATGCATTATCATATACAACATCCGTTGTCGTTAGTACCGGATTGGCAGATAATAAACCCGCTCCACTCACGTAACTCACCTGATCCGGATCATCAGACCCTAATACCAATGAAACAGGAACAATTATCAACAATACATTTACTAATACCTTCTTAATTAAAAAATCCCTCATCAGTCAGTACTTTTATCTTTTTAATATTTTTCCCGAAAAAATTTCCTGCCGAAGGCTATATACAGTTTGAATTGTTTTGTTTTTTGTAAAAATTGAAAATTGATTTTATCTTTACAACAGGTAGCATTTGAACCATCAACCATTACCACCTGTATCCTCTCCCCGGAAACATCTTCGATAATACAACACCGCTAAGGGTTTTGATAGGCGGCAAGTAGCTGTGGCGTTTTTTTTTACGTTTACTTGTACAAAAAAAATATCAGTAGGGATATTAAATTATCAGTTTAACTAAACAAGTTTGGTAAAATTACTATGCAAGTTTTGACCGATTGCCATGCGCTTAAGAAAAGGGTTGGCGAAAATATTGAATTGATACGTGCTCAAAAAAAGAAAACGATTAAGGAAACTGCATCATTTCTTAAACTAAGCAAGAGTGCATACAGGAATATTGAGAGGGGAATATCAGAGATTGGCCTTAGCAAGATATTTCTTATTGCAGAGTTTTTTGGAGTGCATTATTCTCAATTGCTCGATGCGGATGCGGATACGCAGGGCAATGCCCCGGGCCAGGACAACAGCGCTGTAACGGCTTACCGGCAATGCCTGCAGCAGTATAAAGAGGAAAATGCTTTTCTGAAAAGGCAAATTGCATTGTTGCTTGAACCGGGCAGATAAGTTGTATTTACCGGAATAACCTCCCTGCTGGTTAGCGGCTGTATCTCAATGATAAATACCATAACAAAAAATTGCTTTATAGCAGCATCCTCAATTCTAACCCCGGCACCAGTTTCCGGCTGTACGCTCATAGTCCTCGCTAACGCTGCGGGCTATCCGCTACCATCCGGGCTAGGCCCGGCTTCATCACATTCCCCAACATCTTAAAGACACACTAATGTTACTTTCAGTTGCATAAAATCATCCACAATTAAGATTCTATTCTGTTATATACCACGAAGAACGATGGATAAGTACGAACAGGATCACCTCAATTTTCTATTTTTAAATGCTTCTATTTTGGGCAAAGAGGTCATTGAAGACTTAAATAAGCCTTAACTTCATTTGTCTTTTCCATTGCAGTTCTATTTAAATTTTAATTAAAATAGTCCACTAATATCTGACGTATTTACATTTGGGAAAATATATTCATCAGCCAGAGGTTGAAATTGGAGCCTATTTGTACTTATTATTTTGTTGCCAGAAAGATTGCTATGTCTTCGGTCCATTCTGCCTTGTACTTAATTAAATAGTTTTCGTGGCCTGCAAGTTTAAAGACCTTCAAACTTTTTCGACCGGCCAAGTTTGCAAAAATGTTGTCAATTTCCTGCCGGCTTACATTTTTATCCTGTTCGCCATATAGTAATAACGCCGGGCAGGTAATATTCTTTGCATAGCCTGTTGGGTTATGATTAAAAGCCCAAAAACCATTTTCAATCCCTCCCCAAAAAACTAAAAGCCCGGCCATTGGGAAAGTCGGTATATTCATATTCTTAAATCGGGCTGAAACTGTTTGATACATCGACCCAAAAGGACATTCAATAATAATCCCACGTGGCTTAAGGTTATAGTCTTCAACTGCTTTCATAATTGCTACAGCCCCCATTGATGTCCCAAACAGGTAAATATCAGTAACTCCTTTGCCTTGTAAATAATCATACGCAGCCTTTACCTGTTCAGCTTCCTTAAATCCTATTGTTGTTGTGTTTCCTTCAGAACCTCCACTTCCCATAAAGTCTATTAAAAACGTATTGTATTGCAAGCTGTCAAAAATTTTGGCTTTGTCAAGCATAGAAGACTTTTCTCCACCATACCCGTGGCAAAGTATAACTGTACCCTTTTCCGTGCCTACTTTTTTGGAACTGTCCCTTTTTAGATACCAACATTCAATTTTTTTATTGCTTTGAATCTGAATGGTTTCATAATAACCTGTGGGCTTTGCCATGTTTGTTGGCCTTGGGTTATTAACTCCAAACAAAAGTGCCTGTATCTTTCCTGTTAGACCCAGCCGCTCGGGCTTTTGAGTTTTCTCAATATCGTTTTTGACGAAATGAGTAAATTTATATGCGTGGAAGGCTGCAACTATATTCATTAGGACAAAAGCTATTGCTAATACCCAAACAAATCGCGTAATTATTTTTTGTGGTTTTGCCAATTGATTTCTTATATTAAATTCCGTCTCCTGATGTGGCCATTAATACCCCGGAATTGCAACAGGCTGATGATTCTGCCCATTTACCTGTTCATTTGCAGCATACGCTTACCGGAATAAATTTGCAACTTCCAATCCTTTTGTTTGCGACCATATCCCGAATTTCGCCAGCCATTTTGTACTTCAATAATTTATTGGTTAGAAAAAATATTCTGTTACATCAGGCCCTCGTGGATACAAACCGGGAATCCGTTTGTTTTATTACGGCTTCACCTATAAGTTATTGCTGAAAACATTTATTTTAAAATTAAAGCTTTTTTTGGCTTAGGGTAAAATATTATCCAACCTTTTATTTGGGATTGAGTGCAAAGGGATTGCCTGCTTTTTGACTGGCTGCTGACGGGCTGCCGGATGGCAACGGATGCCCCGCTGAGGATTTGTGAACGGGCTTTGTGGCGGAGCAGTAGTGTACAGCCGGGACTGCTGCCGGGGGATGCTCTGCGGCTGAGAGCCCCTATCCTGTTCTTTATCAATTTCCCGGATCGAAAATTACTGCAAAAGCGGCTATGATATTGAGAATACCTTTTCTTCCGCATGGGCAGGCAGTATAAAACTGAGTACCGGGATCTGGTGCGGCCACGCCCAATTACAGCCGGGATAATACAGCAACCGGCCGATTATTATAAAATAGTTAATTAAACATTATCATATAATGAAATATTGCGGGATAAAATTTATACAAAAACAGTTTTCGTATCTTTAAAATAATTGATAATTTTCAGAAACAGGTATCTGTTTTTCACATTTTTTTAAACCTTACTTATAAAAAAACTTTGCCCCATAACTGCTTTGTGTACCTGTACGGCCAATGTCAGGCCTTTTCCTTTTACCTGGCGTACCTCGAGGCACTATAGGCTTTATTTATTTTTTCTATTTATTTTTTTGATGATTTTTTCCTGCAGGCCTAATGCGCAGGTAGTAATTAATGAACTGGGGATAGCCCCTACTACCGGGGATGCTGCCGGAGGCGGAGAGTTTATTGAGCTATTTAACCAGGGCGGATGCGGAGGCAATGTGGATATAAGCTGCTACGTGATAATTTTTACCGGTACCAGCGGTGGCGGGAACCCAACAGGGTTTACGATTACAATTCCTGCCGGGACATCATTAGCCCCATGCCAATATTATTTAATTGGTGGAAGCGGCAACAACCCAGGAAGCACGTGGACATCTGTTAGTGTGGGTGGTACCAGTTGGATAAATAATTACGGAAGCAATGGCCGTACCCCCGACCTGGGGATATGGGCATCTTACAATTCGGCCCTTAACGGGTTGCGCCCCGGAAACCTTGTTAATACGAAAGGACAGATTAGTTTACTTACCTCAGGCGGAATGCTTGTAAGTTCTGTATCCTATAATTCCGGGAATAATGCGGCTTCCTACACCGGCAGTTTCACCAACCTGTCTTCAGGATGTACGGCACTTAATCCTGTCCCCAATCCCGGGAATGCGAGTAATAATATAACCGGTACTTTCGCCGGGGCCGGGCACCAGGGTATTTACCTGGGATCTGACGGAGCATACCATATTGAAGATGACCTTACGCCCGGCTATAGCAATACACTGAACGGAGGGACACAGATATGTTGCAACCCGACGATAAATGTAGCCAATGCGGCGGCTACAGTCTGCCAGGGCGCTTCGGCCACCACAACTACTTTAACCTATTCGTCTACTACAAATAACCCTACAAAATACAGTATAACATGGAATGCTGCACCTGCTAACAGCTTTGCGGCTGTAAATAATAATACTTTGCCTTCCAGCCCTATAACTATAAATGTACCCGCCGGGACAGCAGCAGGAACCTATACAGGATATATATCGGTTTCTAATGCTGGCGGATGTATTAGTTGTAAGGACACATTTACAGTTACCGTAAAGAAAACCAGTACATCCTCCACTCCATTAAGCATCTGCCCATCAGCACTGCCTTATACCTG
>CAZKPH010000172.1:0-5472 GCA_964554605.1 uncultured Ferruginibacter sp. | reverse complement strand
ATGACCTTAACGTAGGAACAGAAGGCTACCTGGAAAAGATAAGGCAGGCAAAAGAAAGAGTTAAAATCCCTGTCATTGCCAGTTTGAATGGTATCACCCCGGAAGGATGGATCGATTATTCACGCCAGATTGAGCAAGCTGGCGCAGATGCGCTGGAAATAAATGTTTTTTTTATCCCTGGCGATATTAATCTTTCAAGTGCTGCTATTGAGCATAGATATTTGAATATTGTGACGGAAGTTAAAAACAATGTCAAAATCCCTGTTTCGGTAAAACTTAACCCTTATTTCAGTGCTATCGGTAATATGGCGCAAAGGCTGCAGGCTGCAGGGGCCAACGGGTTGGTGCTTTTTAACCGTTTTTATCAGCCGGATTATGATATTAATGAGCTGAAGGTACTTTCTAACCTGCAGTATAGTGATTCCAATGAAATCCGGCTACCATTATTGTGGATAGCTCTTCTTCATGGAAAACTGACAGCTTCGCTGGCAGCCACTACCGGGGTGCAGAGTTCTTCAGAGGTTATAAAATATCTTCTTGCCGGAGCAGATGTGGTAATGACAGCCTCCTCACTTTATAAAAATGGAATTGTATACTTAAAAACGCTTAACAAGGATCTTGAAGACTGGATGCACATGATGGAATTTGCATCTATCAATGATTTTAAAGGGTCTATGAGCCAGTTACATGTCTCGGATCCTACAGCGTACGAACGTGCCAATTATATTAAGATATTAAAAAATAAATAACCTAATGAAAACATCATTGAAAAAAAGTGAATAATAAAGCAATCGATTAGTTAATGAAAAGGGTGCCCGGTCTCAGTACCGGGCATTTTTTTTACCTGAAAGCATCCAGTGCCGACGTTGGTTTTCCGTTGCTGTCAAATGCTCCTAATGTATACCCGTTCCAATTGGCACTACATTCCGGCTCCCAGTAAAAAACACCCAGCCCTTTGTTGCCAGGCAATGATTTTACTTTTGTTATTATCTCTGTCAAAAAATCTCTGCAGTCTTCCGGCGAATCCCATGGCATTCCTACTTCACAAATCATTACGCTGGTACCGTACCTGCTAATCATATCTTCCATGTTGGCAAGGCATTGCTCATTCATTTGATGCCAGTTGGTTACGGAAGGATAAAGTGACATCCCTACAACATCCCATTGGGCACCATACTGCTTCAATCCGTCGAATAACCATCGGTACAAAGCATTATCGTAACCATTTTGCAAATGCACTATTACTTTAGTTTTAGGAAAAACTGTTTTCACAGCATTATATCCTGTATTTACCAATGTAGCAAACTGTTGCATCTTTACAGATGCCCTTCCTTCTTCCCATAGCATACCATCGCCTGTTTCGTTGCCAACCTGTACCCATTCTGGTGCAATTCCGTTCTGTTTCAATATACTTAGTACATTGATTGTGTATGATGACAATGTTGATACCAGTTGAGAAAAGTTCATCGATGCCCATGCAGCAGGTTTTGTTTGCTTCCCCGGGTCAGCCCACCAATCGCTGTAATGAAAATCAATCATTATACGCAATCCCATTACCTGCGCCCTGAGTGCTTTTTCCAACATATCCTGAGTGCTGCACCATAAGTCGGCAGGATTTACCCAAACCCGCAGCCTGACTGCATTCATTCCTTTGCTTTTCAACAAGACCAGGCAGTCTGTTTCTTTTCCCTCTGCAGTATAAAATTTACGTCCATCAGCCTCCATTTCCGTAAGCCAGCTTACATCGGCCCCTTTTGCAAAGAGAGGCACCCCGATATCCGAAGTGGTATTAGTGTCTTTATTGCAAGACAATACTGAAAACAGAAAAAATATCAGAAAAAATATTTTATAGATAAAACGTACCATGGCCAATCATTAATCAATAGCAAAGCTACATTACAAATCCGAAAAATTGTCATTACTATTCTATTCATCGCCGGATTTGTGCGTTGTAAAAAAAGATAACAGCACAGGCCAGTTGCTGCAAATCAAAAAGAAGCGCTATTAAAAGAGGATAACCCAGTTGTAATTAAGCCGGATCAGGTCAAAGGAAGATTGTAAATACCCTGAATAGTTCCTGCTACATAGCATTCACTATAGCTATTTAATGCCAATTTTTTCATACGATGGGAATTCTAATCAATGTTTTTTTCGTAATAGGGAACCTCATCATGGCTAATCATCTCCTTTTGTTGCCAAAAAGCAGGAGTAACAACATGTCCGTCTGGCGTTTTTAACATCCGCCCATAAATGGCATTTACAGGATTAAACGTATAATCAGTAACTCCTATAGTATACGTTTGCGGTACAGTATTCGCCTCTGATATTATTTCCGAGACCGCTACAGGCAAAGCCTTTGGCGGAGAGGATGCCACTATCACAACAGTATATTTATTAAACTCCAGTAACCCTTTTAAAAAATCTGCCCTCTCCGGCAACACATTCCTCTCTACTATGCCACATTTAATGCCACCCAACTCTTCAAATTCGTGATTTTTATTTATAGCCATTGCATACAGTTTTTATTAGAACATTGCACAGAGGTCATTTATATAATCATATATCCAACTCAATAGGCCAACTAAAACAATACCGGCCCCACAAAAAATTAAAGCAGACCTTATATAAACAGAAATATTGAGTTTGCCTATCGGGGTTTCGTTTTTATCCATAAATACAGCCCTCACTATCTTCAGATAATAATAGAGAGAAATTATCATATTGATGGCCACAATTGTAATGTACAGGTAGCTCCCGGCTGATGCACCCGATCTGAGTAAAAATAATTTCCCGAAGAAACCGGCTGTAGGCGGTACGCCTGCAAGTGAAAATAAAGCTAATGCAAGTACCCAGCTTAAGAAAGGATTAGTGGTATATAAACCTTTGTAATCACTTATACTTTCCTTGCCGGCTTTTGCAGAAATAATAGAGGCTACGCCAAATGCAGCCAGGTTTGAAAAAAGATAAATCAATATGAAATATACTACTGAAGCTAAGCCTTCATTGCTATTGCTGCTAATACCCACAAGAATAAAGCCAACCTGGGCAATAGATGAGAATGCAAGAAACCGTTTTATATTCTGCTGGCGCAATGCAAAAAGGTTGCCCGTTATGATCGTTGCTAATGACAGCACCATTATCATATTATACCAGATATGGTTCATTGGCTGAAATACTTTATATAACACGGTAATAATGACAAATGCTACAGAACCTTTTGAAATAACCGATAAAAAAGACGACACTACTATCGGGGAACCTTCGTATACATCCGCTGTCCATAAATGAAAGGGTACAACGGATAGCTTAAATGCAAATGCTGCAAATAAAAGTACAAACGACCATATTTGTAAGGGACTCCCGGTTAGATGTAAAGGCAGTTCTGCGAAACTTATAGTTCCCGTTGACCCATATACCAATGATATCCCGAACAACAATAACCCGGTTGAGAAGGATGAGGATAATATCAATTTCATACCGGCCTCTGAGGAGGCCTTCTTGTCCAGATCAAAATTAGCCAATGCGGCTACAGGAATTGTAGATAATTCCAGCGATAAGTAGAATATTAGCAAATTGCCGCTCGATATCATATAAAACATTCCCAACAAGGCCGACAACATCAGCACAAAGAACTCCAATACATAATAACAACGTTTGAACCAGTCTGCAAATAACAATGAAATAAGGTATAACCCCAGGTTCAGGATATTTTTCTCAAATACAATAAGGGCATTTGTATAATACATATTGCCGAAAAGGCTGCCATTTTTATTAAAGAAGAAACCAAATAAAAAATTAGCCAAAAGCAATATTTGTATAACAGATAAGATTGTACTACGCTGCAATGTTTTGCCCAATTTGATAAAAAGCAATACAAATATGATGACCACGATCATCAGCTCACTTTTCATTAATGTAAAAATCTCATTCATTTCTGCTTTTATTTATTTTACGAGGGACAATTTTTGCATAATAATATCAGCGCCCGGCCCGATCAAATCCTGCAGCCAAAATGGAGCAATCCCGATTATTACTATCCCGGCAATTAACAATATTGCCGCCAGCCTTTCATTCCAGGCAGCATCTGTCAGTGTTAAGTACGTTTCATTTAACGGCCCCATAGCTGTTTTCCCGATGGCTCGTAATATATATACCGCCGTTACCACTATAGAAAGTATGGAAGCAATTGTTGCTACCCTGTGAAAGGTTCCTGTTCTCTCCCACGAACCCATAAAAACAGTCATTTCGGAAACAAAACCGCTAAGCCCAGGCAATCCCAGCGAACAAAGCCCGACAATAAACAAAACAGTACTTATAAATGGGGTTACTTTCAGCAGGCCACCCATTTCATCTACCTGGCGGGTATGTGTCCGCTCATAGATCATGCCTATAACAGCAAAGAACAGGGCTGTCATCAACCCATGAGACACCATCTGCATAACCGCCCCGGTAATGGATGTTCTCGTCAACATTCCTATTCCCAATATTACAAAACCACAATGGCTCACAGAAGAATAAGCATTGATATACTTTAAATCCTTCTGCATCATCGTAGCAAATGCCCCATATAATATAGCAATCGTAGCAAGGGCGATAATAATAGAAGAATACTCTTTAGCGCCATCAGGCATAAGATAAGTAGCTACCCGTAAACAACCATACCCTCCGAGTTTCATGGATATACCTGCCAGAAACATAGATCCCGCCGTAGGTGCAGAAGAATGCCCATCAGGCACCCAGGTATGAAAAGGAAATAATGCTGTAAACACACCGAACCCTGCAAACATCAAAGGAAAAATAATCTTTTGCAATTCTACAGGTATATGAAGCGTTGAAAGCGTTACCAGGTCAAAGGTTCTTTCTGTACCCAAAAAATAAAGCCCCAGCATACCCACTAATACCAGTGCAGAACCTCCCATTAGCATCAATGCCAGTTTATTGGCACTGTATTCTTTCCGCCCACTGCCCCATATACCTATCAACAAATATTTGGGTATTACTGCTATTTCAAGAAAAAAGAACAATATGAACAAATCCAGGGATATAAAAAAACCGTATGCCCCAAGGCTTAGCAATACCAACAGGGAATAAAATTCTTTCGTCATTTTTTCTACCTTCCAGGAAACCAATACACCGGCAATCACTACAAATGCCGTAAGCAGAATCATTGCTACAGAAATCCCATCTACGCCAAAATGTAAACTGATATTAAGAGAGGGAAACCAGTTATACTTTCTTTCAAAAAATATTGCAGAGTTTGACCCTGCCTTGCGTGCTGTGTAATACGCAAAGAGCAGCACAACGCTGCATATCAACTGAACAACTGATCCGGCCAGGGCCATCCAGCGTATGGCAGCCTTACTGCGCATTAATAATACAGCAACAACTGTAATAAAAGGTATTAGTATAAGAAGCGTTAGGTTCATTCTCTTTAGGTCATTCTTTTATTTCCATAAATAAATAAATAATACG
>CAZKPH010000171.1:0-5501 GCA_964554605.1 uncultured Ferruginibacter sp. | reverse complement strand
TCATCAAATGTTTTGTGATAATCCAAATGATCGTGTGTTATATTGCTGAATATTGCCCCTTCGAAATGCAATCCGGCAATACGGTGCTGATGTATCGCATGGCTGCTACATTCCATAAATACATATTCGCAACCTGCATCCACCATCTGCCTTATCAGTGCATTTATGCTTATGGCATCCGGTGTTGTATGAGTTGAGGGTGAATTACTTGTACCGATCTGGTTTTGTATTGTACTTACCAACCCGCACGTATAACCCAACTCCGAAAACAGCTTCCATAATAAGGTAACAACGGTTGTTTTCCCATTTGTGCCTGTAACACCTACCAGCTTACATTTTGCCGAAGGCTCACCAAAAAAATTATGGCTCATCTGCCCTACTGCCACAGAAGTATCAGGCACTTGTACATAAACAATTTCCGCCTGTTTATTTTCAGGGATAGCCTCGCATACAATTGCTACTGCGCCCATGGATACAGCTTGTGGAATAAACAAATGCCCGTCGGCGGCTGTTCCTTTTATTGCAACAAAGCAGGAACCTTTTCCAACCTTTCGGGTATCCAACTGCAAATCAGTTATCTCAACATCAGTATTTCCCGATATTGTTTCCAGTGAAACTTTATATAATATATCTCTTAGGTTCAATTTAAAATGACTAAAATTTTTTGTCCTTTAATAATAGGTGTGCCAGCAGTTAAAGACTGGCTAATTACTTTTCCTCTTCCTGATACGATTACATGTAAACCCTTATTCTCCAGCAGGTAAACAGCGTCTTTCATGCCCATTCCCTTAATATCAGGTATTACTGCTGAAGGTGCGGCAAGCATTCCGGGCACTTCCAGTTTCACTGAATTATTAAGCATCCTGCTTTTACGCCAATAACCGCCGGGAGCAGAATCCTGAAAAGGGATCCGCAGAGTAGTAAATATCGTATTCAACTGATCTTTCAGACCGATAAAGTCATGCGCTGTGCTATCTGTATACTTAGCAGGCGAACGGGCATACATTCTTTTCCCCAGGTAACGGCTATATAAACGATCACTAATTTCTTTAAATACCGGCGCTGCCACTGATCCGCCATAAACAAGTTTTGATTCACTACTGTTTTGAACCACTACCGCTACCGTGTATACCGGCTTTTCAGAGGGGAAGAATCCAATAAAAGATGACTGGTATATTTTATTCCCCTTATTATATCCCCGGTTGTCCATTGCAGTCACAGCCGTGCCGGTTTTCCCGGAAATATTATAAAGTGAATCCCTGATCTTGTGAGCCGTGCCATGAGGTGATTCTACAACAGCCAGCAGGCATTCTTTTAACTGGCGTAATGTTTCATCGCTGCAAATTTTTTCTTCGAGTACAACCGGCTTAAATTCTTTGATGGTCACGCCGTATTCTTTTATCGCATTTACCAGGTAAGGCTTCATCAGCTTGCCGTTGTTGGCTACAGCATTATAGAGCATTAACATATGCAGGGGCGTAACGAGTTCTTCATAGCCATGAGCCATAAAAGGTATTGTAGTAGCGCTCCAGCTTTTACTTTTTGCCTTCTTGATGATAGGATAACCGGATGATGCAGTAATATCTATTCCTGTTAATGTATCCAAATGCATTTTATGCAAATGATCCAAAAATTTTGAAGGTTGATTATGATAGTAGATTTCCGCCAGTTTTGCAAAAGCAACATTACTACTCATTGCAAAGGCATCTTTAACGGAAACAGTACCTGTTCCCAAGTGCGAATCTTTTATCTTAAGCCCATAAAAAGATTTAACACCTCCTTCGCAGTTAACCATGGAATCTACTGATACGTATTTATCTTCCAGTAAGGACATTAATGTAGCCAGCTTGAAAATAGATCCCGGTTCCGTTCTCTTTCCAATCCCATAATTCAGGTCTTCGATATAAGTACCATCGGGTTGTCGCCCCAGGTTCGCTATCGCCTTTATTTTACCGGTAGCCGTTTCCATCACGATAGCAGTACCATGCAATGAATTATTACTATCCATCATTTTTTTTAGAGCAGTCTCTGCAACATCCTGCATATACGTATCAAGTGTTGTGTAGATATCCTTTCCGTTTTCCGGTTCAAGTTCAGCACCATCTACCGGCATATATGCCCCGGCTATATAACGTACCAGCCTTTGCCCTGAATTTCCACGCAAGAAGCTATCATAGCTTTGTTCAAGCCCTACATTCTTCGATGTATTATCTCTTGAGAGCCCGATTGTCCTGTTAGCTAGCAGAACATAAGGATTGATACGTTTATCACGGGAATCAATTATGAATCCGCTTTTGTTCTTGCCCATGCGAACAAGTGGAAAATCACGGAATGCTGTGTACTGGTCAAATGATATCTTTTTCTTAAGTGGAAAATAGCGGTCTTTGTTCTTAAAGCCCAACATTAATATTTGCTTATACTCATCTGTAGTTTTGTCTTTAAAAAGTGAAGCCATGCTCAGGCAAAGCGAATCAAGGTTGTCTTTAAATCTTTTTCCGTTCTTTTCGCAAAGCCCATCGGCGCCAAAATCAATATAAACATCAAATACAGGAACAGATGTACTGAGCATATTGCCGTCCTCGCTATAGATTGTTCCTCGCTGGCCTTCCAGTGTAAGATATTTGAGATGGAGGCTATCACCGAGATTTTTCCAAAATTTACCCTGTATATTTTGAATGTAAAAAGCTTTCCCCAGCACAACGACTCCCAGCAACATTATTCCCAGGAAACAGAGGTAAACACGCCATAATATATCTTTACGAACTTCCATTTTTCAGTCAGACGGACAGGTACTATTCGTTATTAAAAATTATCTCATATCTCCGGATGAATCAGCAAGTACTACCGGAGGCACAGTCAGTTCCTTTAATCCCAATGGTTCTACAACCTTTACCAACTCGCTCGCTTTACTTCTAAATATCACTTCACTCTTTAATGTCTTATACTTATACTCCAACTCTTTTATATGTTTTTCAGTTGCTGCAATCTTTCTTGCGGTTTTATCGGCCGAATGCCCATTATAGATATACAGCACCGCCAGCACTGCCAAAAAAAAGAAGAAAGGAATATTACGCACCACCCATTTGTGGCTAAGAAAAAATTTCCAGTCAACACGGTTCGTACCTTGTTCTTCTTTTTCCTTTATTTTTACTTCCTCTGCCAAAACTGTTATTATGTTTTATTTTTTCTCCGCCACCCTTAGCTTAGCGCTACGGCTTCTGGAATTTTTTTTAAGTTCTTCAATCCCGGCTACAACCGGCTTTTTTGTAATTACGGTAAAAGGATTCTGATCTTTTTTTCCATAGATATCATCAACCGCTGGTTCGTTAAAGGAACCGTTCCTAAGAAAAATTTTAACGATACGATCTTCCAGCGAATGAAATGTGATGATGGCTACTCTGCCACCGGGCTTTAATAGGCGAGGGATTTGTTGTAATAGTTCCCGCAAGGCTCCCATCTCATCATTAACTTCTATACGTAATGCCTGAAATACCTGGGCAAAGTATTTTTGGGGATTCCCTTTCACAATACTACTTAATGCATTTTTCAAATCATTGACAGTACAAATAGTCATTTTTTCCCGTTGTTGAACGATGACCCTGGCTAATGTTTTTGCATTGGTAACCTCTCCATACTGTTCAAACATTTTATGCAACCGGGTTTCAGGGTATTTTAGCAATATGTCGGACGCTTTACTATCCTGTCTTCTGTCCATTCTCATATCCAATGCTGCATCAAACCGGATCGAGAAGCCTCTTTCAGCAACGTCAAACTGATGGCTCGATACACCCAAATCTGCAAGTATGCCATCCACATTTTGGATTGAATGAAGCCGTAGAAATTTTTGCAGGTAACGAAAATTAGATGGCACAAAAATTACTCTCGGATCGTTAGGAATATTTTGAACGGCATCTGCATCCTGATCGAAAGCAATCAATTTCCCATTTTCATTTAGCTGTTGCAAAATGGCATTGGCGTGCCCACCTCCACCAAAAGTTGCATCGACATAAATACCATCTGGCTTTATATTCAACCCTTCTATTGTTTCTTTCAACAATACCGGATAATGATAGGAGCCATGTCCTCCTGTCAAATCGGCAACAGGCAATATGGTATCGGTATCTGCCATTACTGCTAAACTTATACCTGATCTTTCCTGTTCATCACTTCATTTGCAAGAGCACTGAAGGTTTCATGTGAAAAGGATTCAAAGAACTGTTTATACTTACTTTTATCCCAGATCTCAATTTTGTTAATACCCGAAGCCAAAATCACATCTTTCTCAATACCTGCATATTCCTGTAATGATTTAGGGATTAGCAGCCTGCCTGCCGAATCCAACTCCAACTGTGTGGCCCCGTTAAGAAAAAAACGCTTAAAACCTCTAACTTTAGGGTCAAAATCATTTAACCGGCTTATGTCTTCAAAAATTGGCTCCCAACTCCTGACAGGATATAAACTCAGGCATTGTTCAATTCCCCTGTTTATAACAAATAGGTTAGCCCCCTCTTCCGGCAATTGTTTTTTAAAACCTGCCGGTAGAAGAAAACGCCCCTTTGCGTCCATTGTAACTTCATATTCACCTAAAAAGCCTATCATTTACAATAAATTGTACTAAAATTACAAATTATCCCACAAAATAACACTTTTTCCCACTTCATACATAAAAAAAAGCTTAAGATATTTATCCACACGTAATATGTCCTTTATAAGCCTTATCTGACGCGGATTTACGATAATATTGATGTTCATTTATTGTTAATAGATGTGGATTATATGTGCATAACGAAATAAAGCACTCTCTGTGCAACATATAGGGTGTCTTCTTGCCCTTTTTCTATGGTGTAGTGGGAGAAATATTATGGGAGAATAAAAAATTGCCTGTTTTATTTGCAAAATTCGCAGAGATTACCGCACATTGGGAAAACTCAGAATAAAAGTTGTACCCTTACCTAATACGCTATCTACTTTTATATGCCCATGATGAGCATCTACCATGGTTTTTACATAGCTCAATCCCAGCCCAAACCCTTTTACATTATGAATATTGCCGGTATGTGCCCGGTAGAATTTCTCGAAAATACGGCTTACGGTCTCTTTGCTCATTCCCATGCCTTTATCTTCAATCTTTATTTTGAAATGGCTACCTGAGTTACAAGTGGTCAATGTTATCTCCGGAAATTCAGGTGAATACTTTACAGCATTATCTAACAAATTGGATACAAGATTCGTAAAATGAACATCATCTGCAAGGATAAGATCATTGCCGGCATTGAGGTGAACATTCAATTTCCCATTTTTTTCTTCTACCTGCAAAGAAATATTAGCGACCGCACTGGAAACCATATCATGGGCATGGAACTTGTGTAAATCCAGTTTTACTTCATTTTTATCAAGTAATGCAGCTTGCAGGATTGTTTCTACCTGTTTGTTCATTCTTCGGTTCTCTTCCTTAATAATCCCGGTAATATGAACACACAACGCGTCAATTCTCCATTTAT
>CAZKPH010000170.1:0-5557 GCA_964554605.1 uncultured Ferruginibacter sp. | reverse complement strand
GTATTTGACAAGTATCCCGAACTTGTTGCCAATATTAAAGGGTTATCAGAAGAAACTACCACCGGGGTACATCGCTTATACGAAAGAATGCAGAAAGGTACATTACCTATCCCCGCTTTTAATGTCAATGATTCAGTTACCAAATCGAAGTTTGACAATAAATATGGTTGCAAAGAATCGCTTGTAGATGCAATCCGCCGTGCCACAGATGTTATGATGGCTGGGAAAGTAGCTGTAGTAGGTAGTTATGGCGATGTGGGCAAAGGTAGCGCTGCATCACTAAGGGGTGCTGGTTGCCGTGTAATAGTTACCGAGATAGACCCGATCTGTGCATTGCAGGCGGCTATGGATGGCTATGAAGTAAAAAAAATGATCGATGCTGCAAAAGAAGCAGACATCATAGTAACCGCAAGCGGCTGCCGTGACCTGATTACGGAAAAACATTTCAGGGTAATGAAGGATAAAGCTATTGTCTGCAATATCGGCCACTTTGATATTGAGATCGATATGGCATGGCTTAATGCAAATTACGGAAGTACAAAAAACACTATCAAACCGCAAGTAGATCTTTATACGATCGATGGAAAAGATATTATAATCCTGGCTGAAGGGCGGCTCGTAAACTTAGGCTGTGCAACAGGACATCCAAGTTTTGTAATGAGTAATTCTTTCAGTAATCAGACTCTTGCTCAAATTGAGCTATGGACAAATTCTTCCAAATATGAAAACAAGGTTTATGTATTGCCCAAGCATCTGGATGAAAAAGTGGCCAGGCTTCACCTTGCCAAGATAGGAGTAGAACTTGATGTTCTGACAGATGACCAGGCCGATTACCTCGGAGTGCCAAAAGAAGGGCCATATAAACCGGAACATTATCGTTACTAAAACATAAAAAAATCCACCCACAAAAAGGGTGGATTTTTGCTTAATACATGCCATTCATATTATCATACTCGCTGGCATAGTTTCTTATGTTTTTTATGGCAATAGTTAAGGGAGCCATTTCCCATAGAATTATATCGGTGATCTTAAGGCTCATCAGCGCTATACTTTACTATTGCTTATTTTCTTTGCTACCTGTAACAGGTGTGTGTACCGGCACTAGTTTCCGGGAACAGTTCAGGTTTCATCTTCATCAACAACAAATAAATCTTGTAAAATAGGAACGGAAATAAGTACAGTTGTCCCTTCGCCGGGAGAGGAATTTATATTAGCCCTGCCATCAAACGCCAGTACGCGTTCCCGCATACCTAATAACCCATGATGTAGCGTTGTATCTACTTTATTAATATCAAAACCACGTCCGTCATCGGTAATAGTCAGCATTATCTGCCCATCTTCTGTTTTCAATACAACATCTACATGAGAGGCATGAGCATGTCGGATTATGTTAGTGAGGCTTTCCTGAAGAACCCTAAAGAACATCAATGATATTTCCTGCTTTTTCAGGAAAATATCTTTTGTTTTAAATGAGGACACAAAATTAATCTTAACCCCGGAATGACGTGTAAAATTCTTACAATACCATTCCAGTGTTTTTAACAGCCCTTCCGCCTCAAGCATATAAGGATGTAAATAGTTATAAAGGTGGCGGCTCTTTTGTATAGTATCATTTGCAATTTCAGTTAACTGTTGGAGCTTTACTTTCATCAATTCATCGGAAGGATTAACATGGCTGCTTATCCATACAGAATGCATTTTTAGAACACTTAAATTCTGCCCAAGTTCATCATGAATCTCTTTTGCAATATTTTTTCTTTCTTCTTCCCGGATATCCTGCAAATGATGTGACAGCGATCTTAATTCAATTGTAAGTTTCTTCAGTTCCTCTTCTTTTTTCTTTATAGCAGATATATCAATGGCAGTTGTACTTGTAATTTCCATTTCGCCATGGTGGCCATCATGACGCATAATTACTTGTATAACAGGTATGACCCGCCCCATTCTGGACACCCACTGGCTTTCTCCTACCCATATCCCCTTCTCTTTCACTTCCGGCATTGCAACCGTACTGATCATCTCAAGAGAATCAGGTGAAATAAAATCCCTAATATGCAATCCCGTAATGTCTTCGCCCGGTCCGATATCCAAAACGTTACGGCCAGCATTATTCAAATAGACGAAAGTTCTGGTCTTATAATTGCCTATACCGACAAAAGCATTAGAATTCTCTATAATGTTTGCCAATAATGTATTCCGTTGTTCCGCAATTTTCTGATCCGTGATATCTTTAGCAATATGAACACTCCCTGATATTTTCCCATCCCGGTCATAGATCGGAGAAACAGTGACATTGAAATAACTATTAAGGCTCGGTTCAAAAATATTCACGCTATGGCCTTTCCCGTCTTTCAGCAACATTGTATGAGGGCAATCATCAATAGGGCAACTTGTGCCGTGCATAATAGAATAGCACTTAATGTGGCTATTATCAAGTGTTGCCAGATTCAGTTTTTCTAACATGGCTTTATTGCTCCGTACAATATTATAATCATTATCCAGTATACTAATAAAATCGGGAATGGCATTAAAAGTCTTTTCCCAGTCATCCCGTGCTTCGATCAATTCCGCTTCTTTATCCTTCTGCCTTTGAATATTGTCAATCATATCCAACCCCAAGCCTATTGTATTAGCTATTTCCTCCAGCAATGCCACTTCCCTGTCCCCAAAATAATTTACCGAACCTGCGTATATAATAATGCTGCCGATTATCCTGGAAGAATATTTAATAGGAAAATTGGCAGAAGAAAGAATCCCGGACTCCTCAGCCAGCGATTTCCATGGAATTGTATTTGGGTCTTTTGAAAAATCATTACAGACATATTTTTCACCGTTCCTTATAGAACGACCGGTAGGGCCATATCCTTCAGGTGTATCATCAATAGTAATCCTTATATTTTGAACATAGTCTGCCGGATGCCCGGCATAAGCAAGTGGTTTTACAAGAGAGCCTTCCGGTTCCCCGATCCAAACCAGCTTAAACCCACCGACATCTACTATAATGCGGCATACTTCATTATAAAGCTCCTGCTTAGAAGGAATGGTGTGTAATAATGAGGTTATCTTGCTAAGTGTGTTATACAACTTATTAGTACGGATCAGTTCCCGCCTTGTTTCCTCCTGTACGGTAATATCCTTGAATATGCCTACTACGCCAAAAACGTTCCCTCCGGAATCTTTTAAGGGGATTTTGGATGTATCAACCCACAATTTTCCGCCGGTGGCGTCTACAACTTGTTCTGTAATAGCATGCTTTGGTTTATTGCTTTGGATTACCTCTTTATCATCTGCCTGATACCCCTTTACAATAGCCGGTTCTGGCGCTAATGCATAATCATCTTTACCAATGATCTCATTAATATTCTTACACCCTACTACAGTTGAGAATGCAGTATTACAACCAAGATACACACTGTTGATGTCTTTCCAGAAAACAGCATGTGGGATATTATTCAGTATAAACTGTAATATTTTGTTTTCTTCAATAAGCTCAGCTTCCTGCCGCCTGATATCGCTAACATCAATAATATAGCCGGAATAGCTCCCAACATTATTTTCTTTTTTGTTTAGTTGAAAACGAAGGGAAAAGACATGGCCATCCTTATGGCAAAAACGGATATCCCTTTCACAGAATTGGTTTATTGAAAGGTTACACAAAGACCCTATCAGTTCCTCCCAAACGGGCATATCGTCCGGGAATATATGATGCCGAAGGTCTCCCAAAGGAGTTTGGCTGTGTTTGGGATCAACAGTATAACCTAAGAACTCAATGATATCGGCACCGGCAAGTCCCGTTTGTTCTTTTATATTCCAATCCCAGTTAAAAATATTCATACCAGCTTTAATGATTTGAAAATGGAATATCCATCACCGTTAGAAATGATTTTTCATACGACTGAAATGACAGATTTGTTATTCTACAAATTACATAAATTTCTGATAAACGATTGAAAATTAACTTAATTTATTATTCTTCCATTTGTACAAACTTTTTTCCCAAACATACACTATATCAATAAACTTTTGTCATTTGGCCCTTCGTTCGTAATTTTATTCGCCGACAAACGATTGGCCAGCCAAACAGGCCATTTAAGGCTATTTTTACGTTAATTAATCAAATTTTATAAATATTATTTTATTTCCATATTTATTACTTTTTATTTATTAAAGAACATATTATGTACAAAATTCAAACGCTTAATACGATATCGGAAAAGATCAATGACATTTTAACAAGAAAGAATTATTCTATCAGCAAAGAACAGCCCGAACCTGATGCAATTATAGTGCGAAGCCACGTTATGCATGAAATGTCATTCAGTAAAAAAATGGTTGCTATAGCAAGGGCAGGTGCCGGAGTGAATACTATCCCCGTAAAAAAATGCTCGGATGAAGGTATTGTTGTTTTCAACACTCCCGGAGCCAATGCAAACGCAGTGAAGGAAATGACTATCTGTGCCCTTCTGTTATCTTCCAGGAATGTATTGGAGAGCATTGCCTGGACAAGTTCTTTAGATGGTAAAGGAGATGCAATTCCTGAATTGGCTGAAAAAGGTAAATCCAAATTTACAGGACATGAACTTAAGGGAAAGACATTGGGTATTTTTGGCCTGGGCGCTATTGGGGCACTGGTGGCAGAGGCAGCTTTGTCTTTTGGTATGAATGTTATTGGTTCTGACCCCCACCTCAGCCTCGATGCGGCATGGAAACTGGATAATAATATTAAATCGGTTTCTGAAGATGAATTGATAAAACAATCCGACTTTATCACTATACATGCTCCATTAACTGAAGAAACAAAAAACAAGTTTGATGATGATTTCATCAGAAGAACAAAACGAGGAGTCATCCTTCTTAATTTTTCAAGAGCTGCTATCGGCAATGCTGATTCCATTAAGAATGGCTTATCAAGTGGCCAGATTAAAAACTATATTGTAGATTTCCCAACGCCCGAACTGCTGAACTTTCCCGGAGTTATTTCCATGCCCCATCTCGCATCGGGAACTTATGAATCTGAAGACAATTGTGCAATTATGGCTGCTAACCAATTGAAAGATTACCTTGAAAATGGCAATATCAAAAATTCCGTTAATTTTCCAAACTGCAACCTTGGCTTTTGTGAGACAGCAGGCAGAATTGCCATTTTACATAAAAATGTACCTGGAATCATTAACCTGTTCACTTCCGTCCTGTCTTCATATAAAATAAACATCTCGGATATGCTCAATAAGAGCAAAGGCGATTATGCATATACACTTATCGATTCCGATTCTTCCATCAGCGAAGAACTTATAAATGATATCTCCGGAATAGCTGATGTTGCTAAAGTGCGAAATATTGCAAAAGGCTAAGAATTGGGATAAATCTTTTTAAAAAAGCCGGATACCGGTAGAAAGGCCGATAGAAAACTATCGGTTTTTTTTGTAATTACCCGTAAAACAAGCACTTATGGAACACAGTTAGGCATTTAGAAAAAATAAAAAAAATTGTTGAAATATTTTTCAAAAAAAAAAGGTGAAACACTTGACAATATTATTTTGGGATATTAGATTTGTTA
>CAZKPH010000169.1:0-5567 GCA_964554605.1 uncultured Ferruginibacter sp. | reverse complement strand
AGGGAGGGAAGTTGTAGATGCAGTACAAGCCGGTAAAGACGGCGCAGCAGGCATTTTAAAATACCTGGATAAGAACTAATGAAACAAAAAGCGCCTTATTTAATTTTTCATTTCTAAATGTTAATTCTATTTTATGGCAGATATTTCATCAAATTTTTTAGGCATTAAATCTCCCAATCCCTTTTGGCTGGCAAGCGCTCCGCCAACGGATAAAAAAATAAACGTACTTAGGGCTTTCGAAGCAGGCTGGGGTGGCGTGGTTTGGAAAACACTCGGCAGCCAGGTAAAGAATGTTTCTTCCCGGTATTCTGCTGTCAATTTCAATGGTGGCAAGGTTATGGGGTTCAATAATATAGAACTCATCAGCGACAGGCCCCTCGATATCAATCTGAAAGAGATCAGGGAGTGCATTAAATTATTTCCCGACAGGGCAATGATCGTTTCACTCATGGCCGATAATAACCGCACTGCATGGCATGAGTTGATCAAAAAAGTAGAAGATACCGGAGCACATGGGCTCGAGCTGAATTTTGGTTGTCCCCATGGTATGACCGAAAGAGGAATGGGCGCAGCAGTGGGCCAGGATCCCGGAATTGCTAAGATGGTTGTAGAATGGGTAATGGAAAAAGCCACACTGCCTGTGATAACCAAACTCACTCCCAATGTGCACTCGGTAGTACCCACCGGAAAAGCCGCCGTAGAAGCCGGTACAAATGCACTTTCACTCATCAATACCATTCAATCGGTAACAGGTATCGACCTGGACACATTTATTCCCAATCCAAATGTAGGAGGCCTTAGTACCTTCGGTGGTTATTGCGGTCCCGCGGTTAAGCCCATTGCGTTAAAGATGCTCACCACCATATCGCAGGATACAATTACATCCAGGGTCCCCGTATCGGGTATCGGCGGTGTAAGCACATGGAAAGATGCAGCAGAGTTTATGCTGCTTGGTGCTTCCAATGTACAGATTTGTACGGCAGCAATGAAGCACGGCTTCCGTATAGTAGAAGATATGTGCGAAGGGCTGAGCAACTGGATGGATGAAAAAGGGTTCCGTAAACTCGAAGATTTTATCGGGCTTTCCGTACCGAAGATCACAGCATGGGAAGAGTTGGATATTAATTTCCATATCGTAGCCAATATCAACCAGGAGAAATGTATTCACTGCGGGCTATGTTATATTGCATGTGAAGACACATCCCATCAGGCTATTAATCTGGAGTATGGCAAACCATACAATAATTATTCGATAAAGGAAGAAGATTGTGTCGGTTGTAATTTATGTAAACTGGTTTGCCCGGTAGATAACTGTATTACGATGCAGGAAAGGCGCAAAGGAGAAGAATATATCAACTGGAAAGAATTCCAGCGAAGAAAGATGCCCTTGAACGACCATTAGTAAAAATAACAGCTAAGCGGTAGTCTGAGCGATAATTTTCATGTAGCCGGCATTATAGCCATGCTCAGCATCGTTGTGTCACTCACTTGTACTGCATACCGCTATGCAGCCGGTATAACATCTTACCGTAAATAAGCTGTTTGATTTTCGGTAAACTTCTTGTTCACTTTTGAGCAAGCAAAAAATAGTAAGGGTAGGAAAATTTTTCTGCCAACAAAAAAACAAAAAATTCAGCATATGAAAATCAATCCCAAACGCCTACAGCAGCATTTCGAAGAAATGAGCCTCATAGGAAAAATAGGAGAAACAGGCACATGCCGCCCCACAATGACCCCACTGGAAAAACAAGCATTTGAACTGGCATCAGCATGGATGAAAGCAGCAGGAATGACAACCCGTATAGATAATTTCGGCAACCTCATCGGGACACTCAAAGGAAAAAATCCGTATCTCCCGGTATTGATGATGGGATCGCACCTGGATTCTCAGCCTTATGGCGGCCGATTCGACGGAGTTGCCGGCGTACTTTGTGCAATAGAGGCGGTAACGGCTCTGGCAGAATCAGGCATACAGCCCGAACGCACAATTGAAGTAGTATCTTTTGCAGACGAAGAAGGATGGCGGTTCAATAAAGGCCTTTTCGGATCAAGAGGAATACTCGGTAAGCTTGAAGAAGAAGAACTACAAAGAACTGATCAGGATGGAATAACCCGGGAACAGGCTTTGAAAGATTTCGGTTGCGATATTACTAAGTTCAAAGAGTCGGAATATAAACCCGGAAGCATTTTCTGCTTCCTCGAATTACATATAGAGCAGGGGCCAGTATTGGATATTGCTCAAAAACCCATAGGAATTGTTACCGGGATATCAGGGCCATTGTGGCTTACCTTGAAATTAAAAGGCATGGCAGGCCATGCCGGGTCCGTACCAATGCCATTAAGGAAAGATGCATTGGTAGGTGCCGCTGAGATAGTATTGGCCTTAAATAAAATTGCTACACAAGTACCCGGCAATCCGACGGTGGGCACGGTGGGTACACTGCAGGTTTTTCCTGCCTCCCGTAATATTATTCCGGAAGAAGTAACATTAACTCTCGACTTGCGGGATATAGACCTCGAAAGAAGGAATCACTACGAGAAACAACTATTGGATTAAATAGAAACTATTGCAAAGAAGCACGGGCTCACATATATTTTATCAGAAGATACAAATAGCGAACCTCGTTATTGCGCCGGGTGGATAAAAGACATCATTCGGGAAGAAACGAAATCAATGGGGCTTGACGCACCCGAATTAATGAGTGGCCCCTTCCATGATTCACTGGCATTGTCTTACGCCTGCGACTATGGGATGATATTTATCCGCTGTAAAGACGGAATCAGCCACAACCCATTGGAGTATTCTTCGTATGAAGACCTCGCTATTGGCGCAGAAGTTTTATTCAGGACAATAATACAGGTACAAAAAAAGGGTTTGTAAAAAGTACAATTACCAGTAGTATAGATTTTCCGCTACATTCATGTAGCTGCAAGTGGAACATAAGTACGGATAAGATTTAATCCAGCACTTTTTCCATCTGCATACTCCTGGACCCCTTTACGAGAACAGTACAGCCGGAAATGTCCTGCGAGTGGAACCACTCTTTCGCAGCGTCGGAATTCTCAAAGAAAATGTATTTGTGTTTGGTACGGGCAAAATCGCCACCTACAAGCACAACATTTTTCCATTTATATTCATCAATAAGGGAGATGATCGCTTCATGTTCTGCCAGGCTCTCATTCCCCAGTTCCATCATTCCGCCAATCAGCAGTATTTTATCTCCCGTACTTTCCTTTGCAATATTTTCAATTGCTGCACGCATACTAGTAGGGTTGGCATTGTAAGCATCCAGGATAATTTTGTAAGTGCCTGTATCGATGAGTTGAGAGCGGCTGTTGGAAGGGGTATAATTTTCAATTGCCTGTTTGATTTTTTCAACAGGGATTTTGAAATAAACGCCAACACATACGGCAGCTAAAATATTCGGTAAGTTATATTCTCCAACCAGGTTGGATTTGATAGTAAAATTGTTTGTTCCAGCATTGATTTCAACATGCAGGAATTCATTATTGTTGAGAATCCTCCCGGTGATGGCGGCATTATTTGTCCCATAAGAAAATACATTCTTTATTCCTGCGCTCATTTCACGTAAATATTCATAATCATTCATTATAAAGGCAGTCCCATCATGTTCCTTAAGGTATGCATATAATTCCCCTTTCCCTTTTTTTACACCTTCAATACCGCCAAATCCTTCCAGATGAGCTTTGCCACAATTTGTGATCAATCCATGTGTAGGAAGGGTATAACGGCAATATCCTTCAATCTCTCTTTGATGATTAGCACCCATTTCTATCACGGCTATTTGCGCATCTTTTTTTACTGACAAAATAGTTAGTGGGATACCTATATGATTATTGAAGTTCCCTTTAGTGGTATAAGTGGGGAATGTTGTTTTTAATACTTCATGGATCAGTTCTTTTGTAGTTGTCTTACCATTGCTGCCAGTAATGGCCAGGAAAGGGATTGTAAACTGTTCTCTATGATATTTAGCCAGTTCCTGTAATGTTTGCAGGGCATTCTCCGTATAAATAATTCTTTCGTCGGAAAATGGTTGCGGCTCATCAGCAACAGCATAAGCAGCTCCGTTCTCCAGGGCTTGCCTTACAAAAGTATTTCCGTTGAAAGCTGTTCCTTTCAAAGCAAAGAAAATATCTCCATTCTGTAGTTTACGGGTATCTGTCTGTACGGATGGATGTTTCAGGAATATGGTATAGAGGTCATGAATAAGCATAGGCCAAAAATAGTAGGAATACCCTGAAATAAAAAACCCCTCAGGAAATTTGAGGGGTTCTATTAATGAATTTATTTCTTTTTTGAACTTTGCCTTCTTTTACCGAAGATGTTACCTTCTTTAAATCCAGCACCTTCCGGTGGGCCAAGGTAAGTTTGTGCGCAGCGGAACCCGATTGTGCTTGAAGATTGGTCCTCATCCATAAACCTGCGGGCACCCGGAGATAACCAATAAGCTCTGTCGTTCCAGCTTCCGCCTTTATATACCCTTGCTTTATCACTAATAAGGGTTGTATTGCCATAATCATAGAATACGCCACTTGTAGAATCACCGTCCATAAAACCAAGTGCATTATTGTGCTGATAGTTGCGGCGGTTTTTGGTTTCTTCATCACTAACATCCACTTTTTTCAGCAAACCCATACTATCCCTTTTCAGGTCGCCGTTTTCTTTGTAATATTTCTGAAATTTGTTACCACGGAAATAGTTGAAATCTTCGGCATCAGAAGGAGTAAGAGGCCTGTACACGTCTTGTACCCATTCATTGACATTGCCACTCATATTATAAATACCAAAGGCATTTGGATAAAAAGCTTTGATATGCCCAGGTATAGCGGAACGGTCATTCAAACCACCCGCAACCCCCATGTTATCACCGCTTCCGCGTTTAAAGTTGGCCAGAAATTTACCTTGCCAGCTACCACGGCGGTTATCACGAAGCCCGTTAGGGTTTTTGCTCCAGGAATATATCTGTTGGTTGGAAAGTAATTCTTCCCCACTTTTGCTTTCTTTTTTACGAGGGCTTGGGTTTTGTGCCACAACGCCGTATGCTGCATATTCCCATTCGGCTTCAGTAGGCAGACGATAAGCCATGCTTAGGATACCATCTTCCATTTTCACAACCGTACGAGGTTTGCCGTTCACATCTTTTCCGGCGGCTTTACCTTTACCTCTGCCAGGAATCAGTTCCGGGTTCATTAAGTATGTTTCGGTATTGAAAGTATTATCGCCGCCGCCACCTTTCATTTCTTTTTTGGCAAAATCCTTTTTCAGAAAATTCTTTTTAATCAAATTAAGTTCATTTACACGGTCTGTCCTCCAGATACAGAAATCATGTGCCTGTTGCCAGCTAACGCCTACTACAGGATAATAGTTATAGGATGGGTATCTGAAATAATATTCAACATAAGGTTCGTTGTAAGCAAGCTCTTCTCTCCAGCAAAGCGTATCCGGCAGAGCCCTTTTCATTACGGTCGTATCGCCACTGAATGTGTTTTCGAGCCAGTAAATATATTCACGGTAATGAACGTTGGCAACTTCTGTTTCGTCAATA
>CAZKPH010000168.1:0-5656 GCA_964554605.1 uncultured Ferruginibacter sp. | reverse complement strand
TGCAGCGTAAGCAGCATATAACCTGGGTTCACGAGGATCGATATGCTGACCATTTACACCCAGTTCATTACCAGTATCCCACCCGGTGGCATCACCCAATGATTTGGAAAATTTGCCTACAGAATCAAGTTTAGGGCGATAAGTATCATGGCTGTTTACAAAAGGGCTACTTCTGTAAACCCTCTTAGTATCGTAATCAAACCATCTTTTGCTTTGCAGGTCATATTGCAGATATTGCATGTTATAACTTCCATTGCCAAGTACCATGCTATAAATCCCGCCATTCGTGCCATAACCTCTCAATGCAAAGTCAAAAGCACCTGTTGCTTCTTCGTTACTATAGTCCGCAAGCCTTACATTCGTAACATAATTGTCCAGATCGGAAGCTCCGCCAACCCATTCGCCTATTGAGAACATATCCTGCCCGCCGGCCGCCCAGGAAGGTAGATTGTATTTCACATCCCTTACTACATCCTGCTGTACATCATAAGGGAAATGTTTAACCGCATCAAAGCGATAACCGTCAATAGCTGTTTGCTTCTTAAGCCATTTCATCCAGTCCCGTACTCCATTTTGCATGTAGTCGGTTGTTTGGACAGGATTGATATATGGGCGGGTAATACCATTAATAGTAGCGCTGCCGCTAGTGGGGATATTGCTACTCTGTCCGGGAGCACTCACCGTTTCATAGTCAATATCCGGTCCGAAATAAGCAGCTCGTATATCTCCGTTATTATTTGGAATGCTGGGATTGGGGTAGAAATCGGTATAATTCTTTGGCCATCTTCCTGCTCTTGTCCAATAATCATCTGCTTTTGTGTCGTCTATAATGGGAGTCTTGTAACAAACATACCTGAAATTTTTATAGCCATTATTGGTTGCCATTGAGTAGGTCACATTGGGGTCTACGCCACCAGCGCTTGTATTGGAACCGGCTCCGTCATTATGGTTTAAAACTGCATCGCATATTACTTCTATGCCATTAGCATGCATAACGGCTATCATTCTCAGGAGATCGTCTTTTGTACCGCTACGGGTACTATCTCTTATCCCATCCCCTCCTCCTTTCTGATACTTGTCCCCAAGGTCATACGCATCAAACGGGCTATAACCAACACTTCCGCCTGATCCGTTTTTAATAAAAGGCGGAACCCAAACTGCGTTGAATCCCAGTGCTTTTAAACGTGGTGCAAGGTCAGTGAGGTAACTGCACCAGTTATACCGGTAGTTACTATTCCAGTAGTCCCACCAAAATCCCTGCAACACGACTTTACTTACATAAGTAGATTTGTCTTGTGCGGATAGATTGTTTGCGTAAACTAAACCAGCGAAAAGAAAAAGGAAAGCAATAGTAAAAAGCCTGAATTGGGCTTTTATTTTGTAGAAAAGCTTCATAATCGTTAAAGTATTATTGTGTAAATAATACACGAATATAATTATATCTTTTAAACAAAAATCAATTTACTATAAATAATGTTATTTTTAATTGGTAATCAGTTGATTAAAAAAAGAATGCCCGAAAGTCGCAGGCTATTATTTGTTTATGATATAAGACTGTACTCCGAAAAATTTATTCAAAGAGTCTTTTATACGGGAGGTATCGCTTGTGAGGTTGTGCAGGGGTATGGCGATGAGGAATTTTTCAGAATCTATGGCAATCATTTTTACATCGTGTCCATATCCTTTAAGTTTGAGTAAGGATTTTTCAGCGGGTTCTCTCGATGGAAATTCCCTGATAACAATTGAAAGAGCATTGCTGTCTCTTTTATTCGAAACAGATAATGTACTATCTGTTAAAGGTGCCTGCAACGAGTCTCTGTGAGTACTATCTTTTGCTATTTGAGTTGTGTCGGTTGAAATATTTACCTGTGGGGCATTGTTATCTGCGAGGTGCTGCTGGTAATAGAACAAATAATAGACACCGATACCTCCCAATATTATAAATAATCCAACTACTGCAAACAGAAAATTCCTTTTCTGGTTATCCGGTTTACTTTCACTCTCAAATGATACAGATTCTTCTTTTTTTTCTTTGAGCGAAGTGGGCGCATCAGTTATACGGGGGGTTATAAATTGCCCAGAGGTAAACAAATAGCTGCCCGATTGGCTTTTTTGTATTGTGCCTATACCTTCAATTGTAAGAGGCTTGCCAATATTCAGGAATTGTTTAGCGAGAATAACGTACGAATCGAGGTCTGCAGCGGCCAGGGGCTTTATCTTTCCTGTATGCTTTACTATATAAGTTATAAGGCCGTCGTCTTCAGCAATTTTAGGGTCGTATGTAAAGGTTATGCCGTTTTCAGGAATGGAAAAATCTTTCTCCGTTTCGTCCGGGATGGCAATAGAAGGATCCAGTTGGAATATGCCAATACCTTGTAGTGCTGCCTTTTTGGAGTGGTATAAATACTGGACAAAAAGCTGTTCTATTTTCACAGATATATTATTTCTTAAACAAACCTACCTAATTCTATGCAAATCTCAAAACCTAAAACTGATTAATTATCATAACTTTGTATCATGCTGACAGAAAATGAGAAAGCTTTTCTCGTCTATTGGGAAGAAAACAGGCTTCGGGAAAGCGGGTTTGCCAGTAAAATACTGAGAGGGCTGCCGATGGCCGTTGTTTTTGCCTTGCCAATAATTCTTTCGGTTGTTGTTATCAGGCTTTTCTTTCCTGATTGGTCTACAAAGGTCTCACAGGTTTCTCAGGGTATGATATGGCTCATATTAATCGCTACTTTATTAGTAATATTGTTCTATTCTTATTTCAGGATGCATTATAAATGGGAACAGAACGAGCAATTATATCGGGAATTAAAAGCACGTCAACGAAATCAAACAAATAAATAATAAGCGCTATGAAATGGGCGATAACATTTTTTGGGGTATTAGCAATAGCTGTATTTGCGGGGTGTTTGAAACAGTCGAATAGTTGTCCTTATAGCACTTCTCCTGTGAATGCTTCTGAGGCAGAATCCTTGGCTATCCAGTCTTATCTGGATGCTAATAGCATTGTGGCAGTTAAACACACAAGCGGGTTCTATTACCAGATATTATCTGTCGGTAATGGCTCTGCTCCCAATCTCTGTTCTACCGTAAAAGTTAAGTATCAGGGTATGCTTTTTGACGGAACGGTTTTTGACAGTAATACCCAGGGAGCAAGTTTTGTATTGGGAGGGCTTATCGTTGGATGGCAAAAAGGGCTCCCACTTATTAAACCTGGAGGGAAGGTAAGATTGTACCTTCCGCCTTCAATGGCATATGGGAAAAGCGCAGTAGGTTCAATACCTGCCAATTCATATTTGATTTTTGAAGTAGAATTACTTGAGGTGAGTTGATATTTTTCTGGTTAGATTCCGTATTTTTTCTTGATATCCCGTTCTGCGTCCCTCGTTTTAATCGTTTCTCTTTTGTCAAAGAGCTTTTTTCCTTTACCGAGGCCAATTTCCATTTTAAAAAGGCCTTTTTCAGTAAGAAAGATTTTAAGAGGGATAATTGAATATCCTTTTTCCCTGGTTTTTTCTTCCAGCTTTCTCAATTCTTTTTTTGTAAGAAGGAGTTTTCTTTCCTGTAATGGTTGATGATTGTTATAGGTGCCATAACTATACTCAGAGATATGCAGGCTTTTTACAAACAACTCTCCTTGGTGAAAGTTACAGAAGCTATCGTTAAAACTAGCCTTGCCATTGCGGAGGCTTTTTATTTCAGTTCCGGACAATACAATGCCCGCAATATATTTTGCTTCAAAATGATAATCGTGATATGCTTTTTTGTTATTGATTTCCATTACAGGGATAAAAAAACAGCAGTACAATTAAAAGTAACTGCTGTTTTTATCTTATTAAATCCGTATTAATTTTTTAAAAGCATCAGCAGGTTGCCCATCTTTTCTTTGAGTTCTTTTCGGTGAACGATAAAATCAAGGAAACCATGTTCCAGCAAGAATTCGCTTCGCTGGAAACCTTCCGGGAGATCCTTTTTGATAGTTTCTTTGATAACTCTGGGGCCGGCAAACCCGATGAGTGCTCCCGGTTCGCCACAGATTATATCGCCAAGCATCGCAAAAGAAGCGGTTGTACCTCCGAATGTAGGGTCTGTACAAAGTGAGATGTACGGAATTCCTGCATCGGATAACTGCGATAATTTTGCAGATGTTTTAGGCAATTGCATCAGGGAAAAGGCACTTTCCATCATACGGGCGCCTCCGCTTTTATTGATGATCATAAATGGTATCCTGTGTTCTATGCAATAATCGCAGGATCTGGCAATTTTTTCACCCATAACACTGCCGAGGCTGCCCCCAATGAAATCAAAATCCATACAGGCTACAACAAAGTCATAACCACTTACTTTTCCATGTGCCACTGTCATGGAGTCATGAAGCTGGGTTTTGGCATAAGTTTCCTCAAGCCTTTTTTTGTAGGGTTTTAAATCTACAAATCCCAGATAATCTTTCGATACAACATTGGCAAACAATTCTGTATATTCATTGTCATCAAAAAGAATCTCAAAATATTCCTGGCTGCCAATGCGGTGGTGGTAATCACATTTCGGACATACGAACTGATTTTCCTTCAATTCGCTGACGGTAATTGTGAGTTTACACGAATTACAAAGTGTCCATAAACCTTCCGGAGCATCAGCCTTGTCTTTTGTGGCGGTTTGTATGCCTTTCTTTATTCGGCTGAACCAACTGCGCCTTGCGTCATTTTCATTATTATCTTCGGGTTCTCCTAAAAGGTTTACGTCAAAGTCAACTTCATTTCCCATATGGATAATATTACCTCTTTCCGGTTGCCCGGAAAAATTTTTTATTAATCAAACTTGGTAGCCAGGTCGATGCCTATTGGCTATGCGTTCCTGTTTATACAATTCAGGTCTTCAAATGAGATTTCAAGACGTTTAATGAAGCTTTCTTCGCCCTTTCTCAACCAAACTCTTGGATCGTAGTATTTTTTATTGGGTTTATCTTCACCTTCGGGGTTGCCCAACTGACCTTGCAGGTAAGCTTCGTTCTTTTTGTAATAGCCCAGAACACCTTCCCAGAAGGCCCATTGAAGATCTGTGTCCAGATTCATTTTGATAGCGCCGTAGCTGATAGCTTCCCTGATTTGGTTTTGAGGAGAACCGCTTCCGCCGTGGAATACAAAATAAACCGGCTTAGCAGCAGTATTCAATTGTTTTTCAATGTAAATCTGGCTGTTTTTAAGAATTTCAGGGCGTAAAGAAACATTTCCAGGTTTGTATACCCCATGTACATTTCCGAAGGAAGCAGCAACTGTAAACAGGTTGCTTACTTTGCTGAGTTCAGTATATGCGTAGGCAACATCTTGTGGTTGTGTGTAGAGTTTTGCATTGTCGACATTAGTATTATCTACTCCGTCTTCCTCTCAGCCTGTAACGCCAAGTTCAATTTCAAGGCTCATCCCTAAAGGAGACATACGCTTGAAGAATTCGACTGAAGTTGCAATATTTTCTTCAATAGGTTCTTCAGAAAGGTCCAGCATATGCGAGCTAAACAATGGCTGCCCTTTTTCCTTAAAGAACTGTTCGCCGGCATCAATTAATCCGCTTATCCATGGCAGCCATTTCTTTGCTGCATGGTCTGTATGCAAAACAACCGGTACTCCGTAATGTTTAGCAACATTATGAATGT